>CAYTKJ010000006.1:16549-34166 GCA_964438675.1 uncultured Candidatus Saccharibacteria bacterium | reverse complement strand
CTAGTGGCTAAACCCTAGTCACTAAACACTTTTTTCATATGGCAGCAATAAAACATAAAGCCCAGCGTGTCGGCATTTTTATAGACACACAAAACTTATACCACTCGGCGAAAAATCTCTTTCGCTCACGCGTTAACTTTGGCGCCGTACTTAAAGAGGCACTGCAGGGACGTGTACTCATTCACGCAGCAGCGTACGTGGTGACCACCGAGAGCGGTGAAGAAAAAGCTTTTTTTGAGGCACTTACTAAGCTCGGCATTGAAACAAAGACCAAAGATCTTCAGGTATTCTACGGTGGAGCAAAAAAAGCAGACTGGGACGTCGGTATGGCGATAGATGCAGTAAAATTCGCACCGAAGCTTGACGCCGTTGTCCTGGCAACTGGCGATGGCGACTTTGTTCCTCTCGTTGAACATCTCAAGAGTTTGGGAGTGCAAGTAGAAGTTATTTCGTTCGGAAAAAGTTCGTCCGGGCGCTTACGTGAAGCTGCCGATGACTTTATCGACATGGGCGAAACGCCGAAAACATACCTCCTCTCTTCTGGCCGCTCAGCCTCAGCATACCTACCTGCGTTTATTGCTGGACGAAGTCCTGAGCTTCCTGACCAACCAGAAAAAGGTGATCCTGACGATGATTTTGAACCAACCGTTGTTGGCGCAGATCCAGAAAAATAAATCTGCCAGTCGAACTCGGTCTCGGTGCGGCGCCATACCCTGTGTGGTACAGTGCGTATATTAGAGGTGCTCAGATATACAGGTTCCGACCTGGAATCTGTGCATCTCAGATAATGAGAGATGCATGCAACAAAAAAAGTTTGAGACCGTAATCGGCGGAAAGAAAGTCGAGGCGATTTTTAGCGACCTCGCGGGACAAGCAAATGGTTCAGTCATGCTCCGCATGGGCGACACCATGGTGCTCGTGACCGCAGTTATGGGTTCTAAAGAGCGACTCGACATCGACTACTTCCCACTTTCAGTTGAGTACGAGGAGCGCTTTTACGCCGCAGGACAAATCCTCGGCTCGCGTTTTATGCGCCGCGAGGGCCGTCCGTCAGACGAAGCGGTCTTGTCAGGTCGCATCGTCGACCGCACCATCCGTCCACTCTTTAATCCAGTACTCCGCAAAGACGTACAGGTTATCGTCACCGTTCTTTCTATCGACCAGGACGATCCGGACGTACTTGGTGTCACCGCAGCGTCTCTCGCACTCGCAACGTCGCCCATTCCGTGGGGAGGCCCTGTGTCTGCGATCCGCATTGGAAAGAAAAAGGGGAGTGACTCTTTCATCATTAACCCGACATACACAGAGCGAAATGCAGACGACGCTGAACTCGACCTCTTGGTCTGCGGTAAGGACGGAGTGATTACCATGATCGAAGTCGGCGCAAAAGAAGTTTCGGAAGACATACTTGCAAAGGCGTTCGATGCCGCTATGGCAGAAATAGAAAAGGTGCAGGACTTCCAGAGAAAGATAATTGCTGAGATAGGGAAGTCAAAGGTTGCACTTGTTGAGAAAACTCGCAATCCAAAAATTGCAGAACTCTTTACAGAACTTGAGTCTGGATTTGAGTCATCAGTCTTTACCGGAAAGCCAGGAAAGGGCGATGGCGCATTTAAAGATGCGTTCCTTGCGAAAGTAAAAGAAGTGATTCCTGAAGAAATGGGAGATGCCGTAAAGTATCTCGACGAGCGTGTCGAGAAACTGTTGCGAGACAAAGCAATTAAGGAAAAGAAGCGCGTCGATGGTCGCGCTATGGACGAAATCCGACCACTGTTTGCACAGGCGGGCGATTTCTCACCAGTACTCCACGGCTCGGGTATCTTTTACCGCGGAGAAACACACGTTTTTTCTGCACTCACACTCGGTGGCCCAGACGATGAACAGATAATCGACTCGATAGAAACATCAGGAGTGGAGACGAAGAAGCGCTTCATGCACCACTACAACTTCCCGCCGTACTCGGTAGGGGAGACAGGACGCGTGGGTGGTATGAATCGCCGCATGATCGGCCACGGTGCCTTGGCAGAAAAGGCATTGTCAGCAGTCATTCCACCAAAAGAGACCTTTCCTTACGTTATCCGTTTAGTGTCTGAAGCGTTTTCATCTAACGGCTCTACATCCATGGGCTCAGTCTGCGCATCAACACTCGCGCTTATGGATGGCGGTGTTCCTATTAAGGCGCCGGTTGCGGGTATCGCCATGGGCATTATGTATGAAGGACCGGATGAGTACGCCATACTTACCGACATTCAGGGCGCAGAGGACCACCACGGCGACATGGACTTTAAGGTTGCGGGCACCAAGGACGGTGTCACTGCGATTCAGCTCGATGTAAAACTCGACGGTATCCCACCAAAGCTGATGGTCGACGCCTTGGCGGCAGCACGCGTTGCACGCATGAAAATTCTCGATGTTATTACGACCGCACTCCCTGCCCCGCGTGCAGATCTCTCGCCACGCGCACCAAAAATTGTTTCACTCCGTATCCCCGTCGATATGATCGGACTTGTTATCGGTCCATCGGGTAAAACTATACGCGCTATCGAGGCAGACTCGGGCGCAACAGGTATTGCGATTGAGGAAGACGGCTCCATCTTTATTACTGGAGTCGGCGACGCTGCAGAAAAAGCAGCGACAATTATCCGAGACATGACTCGTGTCTACCAAGCTGGCGACGTCATAGAAGGACAGGTGACACGCATTATGGACTTTGGAGCATTCGTAAAGCTTGGTGCTGGAAAACAGGAAGGGTTGGTGCACATTTCTGAGTTCGCGCCATTTCGTATTGCAAAAGTGTCTGACGCTGTTACTGTTGGAGAAACAGTACGTGCAGTGATTAAGGAAATTGATGACCAAGGTCGTGTTAACCTCTCTATAAAGATGGTTGACCCTGGTTTCGCGGAACGCAAAAAACTCCAACCAGCCCCAGCGGGTGAGGTCGGGGGATTTGATGGGCCGCGACGTGACCACGGCGGCCGTCGAGATCATGGTGGACATAGATCCAAAGACCGCTTCTAACACTCCACCGGCTGAGCCGGTGCATGACCCTGCACACGCAGGGCATATCGACCCTGCGCTTCCGCGTCTGAGAACTTTTGCAGATGACCTGTCTGAGGAAATAAAAAAGAAAGGAACGACGACTGCAACCATAGTTCAGGCAGAGCGGGAGCGCGCTGCGCGCGAACTTGCGCTCGATCAGGAACCAGAGGTGTCTCGGCCAAGTGTAAGAAAAAATCCTCTCATCCTGACCGCCACGCTTATTCTTGTCGGTGCTGGTATTGCGGCACTCATCGGCGGGTACGTGTATCAGTCGCTCGATATGAGTGCAAAACCAACGACTGCGCGATCGATTATTTTCCCAAACAAAGTTGTGGTGCGTGACCAGCAGCAATACCAAACGGTACCAGAACTTCTCGCGCTTGAACGTTCTGAGATCGGCCTTTCGCTTGGAGAGGTGGCGCGTATCGACCTCACACTCGCAAACGCATCAACAACCGCTCGCGAAATACTGCGCGCTCTTGGTGCACCAGAAACACTCGTGCGTGAAGCGCGTACAGTAATGGTGGGCATCCACTCGTTTAACCGTACTCAGCCGTTTCTTATCATAGAAATTACTCAATACGACCGCGCGTACGGAGCGATGCTTGCGTGGGAGGAGGATATGGCGCGTGCGTTGGGCAACTTTTTTAAACCCGAGGGCGGACAGACTCCTCCTACACTGACCTTTACCGATAAAGTATTTCAAAATATCGATACCCGCATTTCGCAAAACGAGTGGCCTGTTATTTGGGGCTTTCCACGCCGCGACGTACTCGTTATCACTACTAACCAGTTCACGCTCTCTGAAACACTCACTCGCCTGTATGCTCAGTCGGCGGGGGTGCAGGAGTAGCGGCGCTATGGTACGCTAGCCACATGCTTACAGACACACAAAAGTCCGTATTTAAAGAGCGACTCGAAAAGGAAAAATTACTACTCGAAGAAGAACTTTCTCGACTTGGAACCAAAAATCCAGATACGCCAGGTGACTGGGTCACTACAAAGCCATCAGGTGAAGAGTTTGGTGCGGACCGAACGGACAACGCGGGTGTGATAGAAGAAATGCACGAGAATAATGCATCTATGAATGAACTGGAGGGAAGATACAACACCGTGGTGCGTACGCTCGAAAAATTTACCGCAAACACATTTGGTGTGTGTGAAATTTCAGGGAGCGAGATAGAGCCTGACCGACTTGAAGCGAATCCAGCCGCGCGTACCTGTAAGGCACACATGGCTGACGAACGGATGCTCGGCTAGTATGGCATTTGCGAGGGTGACATCGATTCAGCCCTCATTTCCAGAATCAACATTGGTGACCGTCGAAGCAGACCTCTCGCGAGGTCTGTATGCATTTGCAGTCGTAGGACTCCCAGGAAAAGCAGTTGAAGAAGCGCGCGACCGCATCTCAGCCGCTATAAAACATTCGGGCTTTAGCTCACCAAAAAGCCACAACCACAAAGTCGTAATTTCACTTGCACCAGCGGACATAAAGAAAGAGGGCACTGTGTTTGACCTGCCGATGGCGCTCACGTACTTGCTTGCCTCAGAAGAAATACAGTTTGATCCAAAGGAGTACGCTTTTCTTGGCGAGCTTGCTCTCGACGGCACGCTCCGTCCCATAAAGGGCGCTTTGGCTGCTGCTATCGCGGCACAGAGAACAAAAATAAAAAACTTGATTGTACCTAAAGAGAACGCTGAAGAGGCGGCGCTGGTGGACGGCGTCACTGTCTACGGAGCCACCACGCTCGGGGAAGTTGTCGCGCATGTCACTGGAAAGAAAAAAATGCAACACGCGACAGCTCCACGCTTTGATGCACACACACGCATCACCCCGGCCATCGACCTTGCCGACATAAAAGGGCAGGAGACCGCAAAGCGCGGAGTAGAGATTGCTGCAGCGGGGCGACACAACGTTGCGCTTCTCGGTCCGCCGGGTACAGGAAAAACTATGCTGGCAACAGCGCTTGCTGGCATATTACCCCCACTCACATTTGAGGAAGCAGTGGAGGTAACGGCCATACACTCAGTCGCTGGAGTGCTTTCAGAGACTTTGATGGTGGACCCGCCGATACGCGCACCCCACCATACATCAAGTTACCCAGCACTGGTTGGGGGAGGAAATATCCCACGACCGGGCGAAGTCACACTCGCACATCGCGGGGTTTTATTTCTCGACGAATTTCCAGAATTTGATCGTCGCACCATCGAGGCGCTACGCGAGCCGCTAGAAAACAGAATGATCACAGTATCGCGCGCAGCCGGAACCGTCACCTTCCCCGCAAACATACTGTTTATCGCTGCTATGAATCCACCAACGCACCAGACAGACCCGCGCGAAGCCGCGCGCTTTGCACGCAAACTCTCTGGTGCCATTGTCGACCGCATCGACCTCTGGATAGAGGTGCCAAACATTCCGCACGAAAAGTTAGCGAAAGCTGGCACGGGCGAAGCGTCACACATTGTACAAAAAAGAATTCTCGCCGCACGAGAGCGTCAGCGTGAACGCATGGAACAGTTAGGAGTACACGCAACAACAAACAGCGAACTGTCGAGCAAACACTTGGACGAGCGAATCGGGATAACTGACGATGCGCGCGACACGCTCACAAAAGCCGCAAAACAGTTACACCTCTCACCACGAAGCTATCACCGGGTACTGCGTCTCGCGCGCACCATTGCAGACCTCGCTGAATCAAACGCAGTTTCTATCGAACACGTGTTAGAGGCACTCCAATACAGACCAAAACTGCACCTATAAAAAATCCCGCGAAGCGGGATTAAAACGGATTGCGGGCACCGCGAATTTCGAAGTGCAGGTGCGCCCCTGTCGACTTGCCCGTGTTACCCGAATAGCCGATCACCTGACCCTGCACCACACCTTGTCCTTGACCAACAATAACTGATGAGAGGTGGCCGTACACGGTTTGTGTGCCGTTTGAGTGACTGATCACGATGTACTGACCATACCCGCCGTTGTAGCCAGAGCCTCGTGCAACCGTAATCGTACCGTTTGCTGATGCCATGATCGGGGTACCGATTGGAGTTGCGATATCAATACCGTTATACCCGTGGAGACCCTGGCTCTTCCTGCCACCAATAAGTGGGCGCATAAAGTAACCAGCAATTTCAGGACCGCCAGCATTTCGTAGTCGCGAAGTGATTCCAGTAAGTACCGGGGTAGGCTCGACACCGTGCGGAATAATAACAAGGCTTCCGACTGCCACCCTATGTCCCTCCTCCCAACCGTTATATGCAAGCACCTCGGCCAGGTCTCCCTTGTACTTCTTAACCACTGAAGCAAGCGTCTCGCCCTTACCTACCGTGTGGCGTACACCGGAAATGGGGAGTATGACGAGCTGGTCGCCAGGGTGGATGTCGCGGGCACTTTTAAGATCGTTCGCCCACAAAACGGTATTTGACGATACGTCGAACATTCGCGCAATCCCTGAAAGGGTGTCGCCCTTACGAACGACGTAGAGCGAGATCTGATTACTAGACGACTCAGACACCTCGATATCGGCAAGAGTCCCCTCTGGGCCAACCTCAGCCAGAAGCGCCACCTCATCAACAACGGTTATGTCACCACCGCCCTTTGCAGGGTTCGGGTCGATGTGCACTGCCGCAGCAAGTATCGGGGTTAGGAAGCTGTGTATATACGTTGTGGGGCTCGCAGCCTCGGCAACTGGCTGTAGTGAACCAAAAATGCTAGACAGACTAAAAGCTCGAGCAGTGTCGGGCACAAAAACTAACATTATGGCGAGGACACAGAGGGCTGCCGCACGTTGTGACTGGTTTCTTATTTTCACATTTTTGCCACTCGGCAGCAGTACAGTCAATCAGAGTAAACGGCTCTGTAGAGCCATTTATCAGTCCCACTAACGTTACGGGATAGGGTCACTCTACCCGCCAGAGGGTGGGGAGTCAACCTGATACAAAAGTCTGGGTGGATAAGTTTAAGTCTATTGACTCAATGTCGTACCAATAGTATAATATGGACATCGAGCAGAACTTCTGCCTCGCGAAAAACCTCCTGCTACAATACAAACGTAACTATGAAAATGGGCAACAACACAGGAGAGCAGGGAGTGGTGACTCGAGAGCCAGACAAAGAGGTGTTACCGCAACCAGAACCAGCATCACCAGAGGAGAAGCTACCTAAACCTGAATCTGAGCCAAAACAAACACGACTAGGTAAAGTCGTCGCTCTTATCGGAGAACTGAACCAGAAGTATACCGACTATATTACAAAAAAGCAGGAACGGCTGACAAAAAGTGATGAGCTTTTTGCGAAGAGAATGTTAGCTCAGGCAGAAGAAGTGCGTGCGCGCACCGAACTTACTTTGGCATCCGCCGAGGCAAGAGCGGTCAGGAAAACTGCGAAAGGTATAGCGATGGCAAAAGCGCGGCAGGAGCTTGCTAAGGAAGTAAAAGCTGCAGAGGAGGCTAAAAAGTCAGCGGTGGATGCAGAAATCGCTAGAAAAAATTCAGACGCACATAATAAAGTGGCTAAAAAGCTAGCTGGGTTAAATGCAAAAATAGCGTTAGCGGAGAAACAAAAAGCTCTCGTAGAGGCACGGCGACGTGCAATCGAATCGTCGGCTGCGATTCGGAATCAAAAGGTTTCACAGGGCGGAAAGAGCTGGCTGAACAAATTAGATCTCCTGAGTGGTTCATATAGGAAATATATTATCGCCGCAGGTGTTGCCGCAGTTGCGATAGGACTTTTAGTGGGCACAGGAGACATAAGTATGCTTTCTGGATTCGAGATCGACGCACCAACGCTCGATGTTCCTGACCTTGGAATCAGCCCTACAGACGCTGGTACGCCAGGTGTAGAAGGTATGGACGCTACAGGTATGGGAGGGTCAGTCCCAGGTACTGAGACAATGCCGACGGGCCCAGAATCAATCGCCCCGACAGGAACCGACTTTTTCATGCAGGACTCGGTGACAGAACACGTCATAGGGACTGGAGAGGGAATAACGCACGGCATTTTGGAACTTAAAGAAACGTGGCCAGCAGGTACAGATATGCCAGGGTGGCTGGAAAATATAGACACCCCGAGTGAGGCAGCAGAGTGGGCGCAGAAAAACCATCTCTATAATCCTGATGTCGCTCAGGACAGCTTACTCATGCACAAAGGTGAAGTACTTGGGATAGATGCGCAGGGGAATCTACAGATACGCTACCTTAACGGCGACATTAGAGAGCTCACAGACTCACTAGGTAACGTAAAACCAGACGCGCTCAGCGGTCGCGTCTTTACGGACACCGTGGCAAGCGGGGCACTCTCGGTACCAACAGAAATTTCTGCTGATACACTCACGCAGATCTACTCGAGCGCAGAGTCTTTTGGTAACGCATCCGTATCGTATTTTGCAGAACCGAATCCGTTCAACCCAGGTACCAGTAGTTACGGTGCGTGGGAAGACATCGTGAGCTTCCTCAACACTGGAGGTGACACCAGCTGGCAGAAAATCGACATGCCCCTTATAGAGTTCCTACAGAAATTCGGGGGTACTCGGTAGCCGCGGTATAGTTTCTAGGTGCACGAATTAAATACAGAACAACAACAGGCGGTCTCCCACACCAAGGGACCGCTTTTAATTTTGGCAGGTGCAGGTGCAGGCAAAACTCGTGTGATTGTGGAGCGTATCGCACACCTGATTAAAACGGGAGTGCCTCCAGAAAAAATTTTGGCCGTCACATTTACAAATAAAGCAGCAAAAGAAATGCTTGAGCGTGTGAACGTACGCCTCAGAGAGGACCTCGTACTCTCTCCGTACGACACACCGCACACACAACCCTTCGTGAGCACTTTCCACGCGCTCTGTCTGCACATCATTAAATCCTTCCACAGCGCAGCAGGACTACCCAAACGTTTTACTATTTACGACCGCGCAGACTCCCTCCGCGCCGCACGACAAGCAATAAAAGATGCGGGCTTTGATCCAAAGCAACTCGAGCCACGTCGCGTACTGTCGGTACTGAGTAGGCAAAAAGGTGACGACGTTTCGCGTCTCGCCTTTATAGATACAAAAGCGTCGTCGTACATCGACGAAGCGATTGCTGAAGTGTGGGAGCGATACGATGCAATTCTCAAAAAAGAAAAGGCGCTCGACTTTGATGACATACTCGTCACCGCACTCATGCTCCTGAGACAGCACACACACATCCGCGAGCACTTCCAAAACGCATGGTCACACATACACGTCGACGAGTACCAAGATACGAACAAGGTGCAGTACGAGCTGATGCACCTTCTAGCTGCGACACATCACAATATTGCGGTTGTCGGTGATATCGACCAAAATATTTATAGCTGGCGTGGCGCGTCTATCGCGCACATCATGCGCTTTGAAGAGGACTACCCAGACACATCCATCGTCGTACTCACACACAACTACCGTTCCACAAAAACAATACTGGCCGCCGCAAATCAAGCAATAGAAAAAAATATCCAGCGTCGCGAAAAAGTGCTCGTGACCGAAAACCCCGACGGAGAGCCGCTCATGCTCGGCGGTTTTATGGATGAAAATCAGGAAGCACACTATGTCGCGCGCGAGTCGGCTCGCCGCCTGCGCGCTGGCGAAAATGCAAACGACATCGCCGTTCTCTACCGCGCAAACTTTCAATCACGTGTACTCGAAGAAGCGTTTTTACGCGCTGACGTACCGTACCAGGTCTTGGGTACTCGCTTTTTTGAGCGCAAAGAGGTTAAAGACTCGCTCGCGTACCTTCGCGCTGCACTAAACGAGGACGCAGTCGGCGACGTTGCACGAGCCATAGCCACACCTACACGAGGTGTCGGGAAGGTAACACTAGCAAAACTAGTTTCACAGGGACGTACCGCACTCACTGGGGTCCAGCGAGAAAAGGTGGAAGGGTTTTATCGACTCCTCGCACGCATTCGTGAAAAAGCGGAGCGGGAGAAGACGTCGGCAGTTATGAAATATGTTGTCGAGGAGTCGGGACTCGCTGACATGCTTGCAGATGGTGATCACGAAGACGCAGAGCGGCTAGAAAACTTACGCGAACTGGTAACCGTCGCATCAAAGTACGACCATCTTGCGCCTGGTGACGGCGTTGATGCACTACTCGAAGAAGCGGCGTTACAGTCCGATCAGGACGAGCTGTCTGTACGCGAACAGCAAAAAAAATACGGCGTGAAGCTGATGACCATCCACGCCGCAAAAGGGCTCGAGTTTGACACCGTGTTTATTGTCGGACTTGAGGACGGATTATTTCCACACGAGCGTGACGGGGAAGACGGTGTGGACGCTGAAGAGGAGCGTCGTTTGTTTTACGTTGCACTCACACGCGCACGGAAACGCGCGTTCCTTACCTACGCGCTGTCGCGCCGCATCTTCGGCACCACGTCATCTAACCTGCCGAGCGAGTTTATTACTGAACTTGACCCAGCACTGACAACAGTAGTTGCTAGTGGAGAGGAGCTCGATGTGATCAGCATATGAGACGGACACCAAAACTTGGCCAGCACTTACTCATAAATCCACAGGTAAGCGCGCGTATTGCAGACGCGGCAGGGGTGACTCGCGACTCACTGGTCCTTGAGGTGGGGCCAGGAAAGGGGGCACTCACCAAAGAACTTCTCGCGCGCAACGCTCGTGTGCTAGCTGTTGAGAAGGACCCAGCGATGGTCGCAGTGCTCAAAGAGGTGTTTGCAAAAGAAATAAAAAACAAACAGCTCACGCTCATCGAGTCCGACGCTCGTGACTTTCTGCACACTACACATCATGAGCTAGGGACTACCCCCTACGTCGTAGCAGCAAACATTCCGTACTACATCACGGGCGAGCTGATACGCACGTTTCTTACAGCGAAAAATCAGCCAGGCTCAATCGCACTGCTCATACAGAAAGAGGTTGCTGAACGCATTGCGCGAAGCAAGAAGGAAAGCATTTTGTCGCTGTCGGTCCAGGTGTATGGCACTCCGCACTACGTGACGACCGTAAAGCGTGGCAACTTTAGTCCTCCGCCACGAGTAGACTCGGCAATACTCGCCATAACAAACATTTCACGAAAAAATTTTAAACACGTGTCCGAAGAATCTTTTTTTAACGTGGTGAAGGCCGGCTTTGGTCAAAAACGCAAAACACTTGCGGGAAATTTAAAACGAGTATTTGGAGATGCGTTTGGTGTGCCTGAAAAAATTCGCGCGGAAGACGTACCACTTGCTCAGTGGCTTACCATTGCGCGTCAGTTACACGTAGGACAGTAGTAAGAGAAGTGGTTGCCAGTCACACAAGTATTCGTTGAGCCACGAACGCAGGTCGGGAAGTACTTTGCTTGGTCTGCAGGAACTCCGGAGGCAATAAGTCCGTCAATGAGTGCCTTGTCGTTCGACTCAAACACGAGTCGCGCACCAACCGCGTCACCAGCAGCAAGTGCACGCTGCACCTTATCGACTGTGTACTGTCTGCTTTCAAATCCTATGTCGACACAGGTGCAGTTAGCGTGGCACTGGTTCTTGTGTTGCCGCTGCGGTGGACACCCCTCCGTCACCTGCCAATCGAGGTCTCCAGCTGCGTCACAAAACTGTCCGAGATTTGCTGCAATGTCTGGTTTCAGTTCTTGACCGACACCGCGCTTAAACTGTATGTCCGACCCGTCAGAGCACTGCGCCTCTCCTGTGCCAGTACTCGGTGTCGGGGGAGGTGAGATGCTCGAGGTCCCCGATGATCCGTGAAAAGAAATCCTGAGTCCCGGCTTAGACACTGTGGAGCTAATAACGCACACGTCTGGGCCAGACGCCATACCGAGGAGGTACTGTCCTATAAATGCTGGAGGGCCGTACTGGTATGACACTGTCCCTGGCGACCATATAAACGGCCCAGGTGTCGGAGCACCGAGCATAACCCAGATTTTTCCACCTTTGCAGAAGTCGATCGCGGTGATAGGACCACCAAAGGGTATTCCTTGCGTCTGTGGAGCAGAGGTACGCGTGCGTAAAGTGGCACGATCAACGGTATGAGGGGTCAGCTCTTCAGTGAGTGACCGGGTGAGGAAAGACTGAAGTACAGAAGTAATACGTTCAGTAAGCGAGCGGAGGTACTCAGAACTCGAGTTCTGCGACTTTTGTTTCTTAGTGCTGGTTGCAGTCGAGGTTGCGGTTGAAGTTGCACTCATGGCGGTCGTGGTTGCACCATCAACAAATATAAAGCGCGACAGAACGGGTAAGTCGGGTAACGCAAACGCCGAAGCCGGCGTAACAAGGAGCACAATGATCACTAGCCTGCGAAGTATACTCACACTATTCACTCTACACTAGGTTTTAGAAGCAATACACCATATATACTGAGCGTAATGGAAACCCGTGCACATTGGGGACCGGTTATATTCGCGGGTATTTTTGCAGTACTCCTCATTATTGTGACCTACTTTTTTTCGACACAGGAAACAGTCGGTAGTGCTCCTGTCGGAGAGGTGCGCGTTGCGTCTCCGACACACTCGACGGACAACGAGTGGCGCACGGCACTCGAGGCCGTTGCACGCCCAGCACCAAGCACTGGCCCGTACCGAGCACCAGAAGAACTTGGTACCACACCGAGCATGTCTCAGGAGTTAGTTGCGTCTTACTTGTCACTCAAAAGTACCCCTGGCGCAAGTACGGATGCTGCTCTAGCCGACATCGTCAGCCGTAACGTTACTGTTTTAACCAGAAACGACACGTACACACTCGCCGCGGTGCGTACGGGCACCATAACGCTCGAGGCATATGCACAAACTATCGGCGATGCAATGGAGCGAGCATCGACCGTGCACGAGTACGAACTGTCAGTATTTTCGCGCACGGTCGCAGAAGGCCGCACCACAGGTACACCGGCACTTGCCGCAAGTGCGCGCACCTACCGCGGCATCGAGGCAACGCTTGCTAGTGCGGTAGTGCCTAAAGAACTGAACGTTGCACATCTTGAACTACTACAGAGTATTGCGTTCCTGGCATACACCACAGAGCTGATGGCGGAGTGGAGTGGTGACCCAGTAGACGCGCTGTCGTACGTCGACGGATTCATAAAAGCGGAGCGAGAGGTTAAGTCTGCGTTTAATGCTCTTTTTACAGCTATGATTAAGTTTGGAAGATCATGACCAAGAAAATCATAACGCTCGTACTTACACTGGCACTCCTGGTCCCGCTTTCTCCCGTACAGGCTGTAGGAGAGTCAAACGACTCACAAAAAAACCCAGTGACTGGGCTCGACAACATCGTAAACACAAGCGACGTCGTGGGATGTCAGACGGGAGGTTTTGGGGGCGCCTTGGCGCAGACGTTTGGTGCGGCACTCCAGCAGGCAATACCTGGGTTCTTACGAGGCCAACTTGGTGGGGCACTTGGTGAGTTAGCGGCAGAGGCAGGACCCTTCGGCGGGCTGGTAAACAGCGTAGGAAACATAGGGATAGACAAGCTCAGCACGTACATACAGGATGAAATAGGCTCACTCTTTTCTGGAAGTGAGACCATTGGCGATGTCGGCAACGCTGCACACTCTGCACTTCTGGGAAACAGTGGCGTATCTAATGCGGCAGGATCTCTGGCAAACAGCATTAGTGGAGCGGCGGAAGTACCGGTGAAAGACCGTACAGTTATACAGAATACAGAGCAAATAAAGAGCGACCAGCGCAATCACGTTATCCCCAACACCCTACGTACTGCAGAGGCGACAGAAACTGAGTCGCAGAAAGAGTGCATCGGCGATGTCCTCGCGCGCAAGCTCGCAAACCAGGCACTGTCACTTTTATTCCAATCGACGGTGGACTTTGTAAACAGCGGATTTAACGGCGAGCCAGCATTTGTGCAAAACCTACAGCAGTTTATCGGGGAGTCGACGAATGTGCTCGTCGAGGACTTTATAGGCTCACAGCTCTCCGGCATGTGCTCGACACAGCGACCCACGGTTCAGCGCCTCCTGCTCGCGGAGTACCAGTACGAGACAAACTTTGGTCAGCGTGTGCAGTGCAATCCGGAAGAAGCGGCATCTGCGCGCGAGTTCGAGAGTGGAAATATAACTAATGAGTCCCTCTATAACTCCCTCTGGAATGATACGCTTACGTACGATAAATACTTCTTGGCTCGTTCAGAACTTGCGAACCGCAAATCTGGCGAGGCACTGTCACAGCTCTTTAGCTACGTTACAAACGACGGGTTTAAAGACAAAATTGTTTGCTCAAACACGGGACAGCCACCACGCTCTGGTACTACTGTCTGTACAGCCGCAGAAGGTGCGGCGCAGACTGTCTTTCCGGGCACACTTACATCGAGTCTAACAAAAAAACAGCTTGATTTACCTACAGACACGCTCTTAAACGCAGATGAAATAGCAGAAATTATAGACGCGCTGACTGGTGCGGTAACGCAAGTAGCACTGCAAGGTATCGACGGACTCTTTGGACTCAGCAAGAGTCGTGGCTCACAGGGGTCATACTTAGACGAAATGGTGGGGGGGAGCGGTGCTGTTGCACAAAATGCTGCGCGTGAAGCCCTGTTGCGCGACATCGAGTCAGCACTTACTCTCGAAGAGTCGTACGCTGCGGCTGTAGGTGCGGTACTCGACGAGCTCGAGCGTGTCCGTGTGTCGTACACACAGGCTATGCAGTGTCTTACAAGTAAATCAACACAGGGCACTAACCAAGCCGTAGCGCAACAAAAACTTGTGAACGCGTCATCGACAGTAGCGACTGTACTCAACCCACACATACAAAACCTCTCCCTCCTCGAGTCACGAGCTCTCGACACCGTAGATGACCTCGACATCCTGTACACAGAAACACAGTCAGCGCTCACACCTGCGGCGATCGTCTCTATAAGTGGCAGATACAACGCACTTATACGAGCGGGGCTCATCCATACACCCGCGGACATCACCTACCTAGAAGCGGATCTTCTGCCAGTGAGAAGCGCGCTCTACATACTCGCCGTCGACGCCGCCGCACTTAAGACCGAATGCCAAACACTATGAGAAAGATCGTAAGTAACATTTTGCTTGTTGCAGCACTCTCGCTAATCGCACTGCCACATTCTTTTGCCTTAGCTATTGAACATGGCGAAAATATTTCTGAGTTTGTCGAAACTACTGCCGACAACGTTGGATGGGTTGCAGGAGACTTACTTAGTTCGGGTGCGGAATGCCGTAGCATCGCAACTATTCGCGATACGCCAGTAGGTAGGGTGGCCTATGGAGGCATTTTTGTTTCAGGGGACGTTAAAGCTGAGTACACCCAGCTTTATCAGCAAAAAGATTGTGACAATGTCATTGCAAAAGCCAACGCACTGCAGGAAATTACGGGAGAGTGTGGAACATTTTTGCTTGATGCTGGATGCCACCTAGATAAGTGGTGGAAAGGGATCTTAGAGGGACTTGGCGAATTAATGTGGCTCATACTGTCATGGATTGCGTGGATAGCTTTCTATTTTGCCCGGTTTTTGCTTTGGATTGGCGCTACGCTTTTAGATAACGTGATGGTGTACCTGGTGTTCGAAATGGGGTCACTCATAAACTTAGAAAATGGAGTGCGTGTAGCGTGGGCTCTACTGCGCGACCTCGCTAATGTGCTACTTATAGCTGGTTTTGTCATGGTCGGCTTTAGCACCATTCTTCAGGTGGCAAACTACGCGGCAGACAAATTATTAGTACGCCTTATTATATCTGCACTCCTTGTAAACTTTAGTTTCTTTTTTGCCGGTGCAGTTATCGACGCATCAAACTATCTGGCAACAGAAGTGTACAAAAGTAATACCACACAGGAGTTCTGCAAAGATAAAGAAGGTTTAAGTCTTGCAGGCGAGTTTATTAATGTTGTTACCTATAGCAACCTATGCAGTGTGTCCAGTCAAGTGATGAATGATCTTAAAATTGGTACGTGGGCAGAGATAAAAGATTTAGCGGGAGACTCAAACAAAGCACTTGCTGTTATTGGCTTTATGGGCGCCATTTTTGCAGCTATACTCGGGTTTATCTTTTTTAGCATGGCCATACTGCTCATTAGCAGGTTTGTTGCACTTACTATACTCCTTATAACCTCACCAATCGGTATCGCAGGAAGCGGCCTACCGTACATCGGAGACTGGGCTAAGAAGTGGCAGGATGCTTTTGTGCCCCAAGCACTGTTTGCCCCTATTTTTTTTGTACTCCTCGCCCTGGCACTTACGTTAATTAAGAGTTTGTCATCGGTACTAGGCACGGGTGATGCAACATATTCAACAATTGCATCGGGCGAGCAGAGTGCTGCGCTGGAAGTAATCCCACTTATGATGTTCTTTGCAATTTCTATTGGATTTTTATACGCAGCGCTTAGTATTTCTCAAAGTCTCAGTAAGCGCGGTGGTGACTTTATGGGTATTAACAAGGTGTACGAGAAATTGAACGGGAAACTTGGCGGCATCTATGGCAACGCCTATCAGGGTACGTTTGGGCGAGCTACTCAGGGCGCTCAACGTGCTGTGAGTTTCGCGTACGATAAGACGGCAGGGCGACTGGCTAAGGTACCGCTTATTGGTGGGCTTGCCACTACCGTCGGCACCGCGATTACTCCCTCTAGAAAGAGCAAACCATTTGGCGCAACGCAAACTGTCGACGAACTAACTAAGTCTCAGCAGGAGTACTATAAGAACACTAAACGCTCCGCTGACGATAACGCCATCAACAAACTCTGGCGTTACAACAGTCCTGATGAGAAAAAAGCTAAGGTGCATCGCATGAGTAAGGAGGCACTTGAGTCTGCAGATAAAAGTTTCGTAATGAAAAATGCGAAGCACTTTACTGACCAGCAGCTGGAAATTATTAAGAATCGCAAAGACATTACGGAAAAGGACCTTGCGCAGATCGTTGGTGCGCGACAAGCTCCGATCATTGCCGAATTAGATAAGGATGCTTCTGCTAACCTAACAGAAATAGCAAAGCACTTGGGTGAGATGAGTGATGTTGAATTACAGATGCTCTTTGCTACAAACGAGAAGTTGCGCTATGACCGAAGGATCCTTATGTCGCTTAAGAAGCCTCAGTTCGATACAGTCACTGCTAATCGCGAGCTATATAAAACTCCTGAAGAAGCTAAAAAAGCTGCAGGGGTACGAATGGAGGCACTCAAGGACGGGGGCAATGACGCAGAGCGTAAGCATCTGCTCAGTAAGGTTGACAGAAGTGAGCTTGTGTCACTAGGCCTTGCCGAAGTAAAGAATGCAGGTGGCCTCTTAACAGAAGAAGAGCTTCGCCACGTATATAACAACTCGCGTGACGCAGGAGTGAGGCAGTACATTGCTACTGACCCGACACTTAAAGAGAGGCTGGTGGGGCCAGGAATGCAAAGTATGGGCGCTGCAATTCAAGCTGCAATAAAAACGCCTCCACAAACAGGACCAGGTGGAGCAACAGGACCCACACCAACCAAACAATGATCACTGAACAGGAAATACGCACAGCGTATGAAAAAGCACCACAGGCGCTTAAAGACGCGCTGAACTCTGACGAGGTCTTTCGTTCATTTCATGAAATCCGAAAAAAACATACCTTGCACATAGACCACGCGGGAAACCTGGCAAACGCGATAAATGCAGTGG
>CAYTKJ010000006.1:0-16539 GCA_964438675.1 uncultured Candidatus Saccharibacteria bacterium | reverse complement strand
GGAGTGGTGCCCTTTACCGACATGGGGCGACTCCTCGACGAGGGAATGCAGGGTGTGACGCCGAAAACCAAGCAGGGTGTTCTTAAAGATCTAAACGAAAAAATATTCCTTCCACTTCGAGAAAAAGCGCTTATGGGTGCGCAGGAACACGCACGTGAGGCGCACACCCCACCTCCTGTCGTGAGCACACCGACACCGCCCCCTGTGTCTGTCATTGTCCAAAAACTAGCTACAGAAGTGGTTACGCCTCCGGTACAAAAGTCAGCTGTGCCTGAAACACCTAAGGCGCAGTACCGCTCCCACGACCCCTACCGAGAAATCCCTGAGTAGGGGAGTTGTGCGCGTTATACTTCCTGTATGCGCTTTCAGGTTCCCCAATTTATCGATGTCGAAGACCGCATTTTTGGTCCGCTCACCATAACGCAGTTTATCTACCTTGCAGGTGGCGCTGGCTTTTTTGTTGCACTGTGGCTCACACTCCCCGCGTGGGCAGCGATTCTCTTTGGGACACCGGTCGCAGGACTTGGTGCAGGACTTGCATTCTTAAAGATAAACGACCGTCCGCTGGTTGTCGTTTTAGAACACGCATTCGAATACCTTATCAAAGACAAGTTGTACATCTGGAACAAGCGCGAGAAAGACGCTGACGAACTAGCACGAGAAGCAGTCGCGCGCTCCGAGGATCCTGCACAGTTTGTCACCAATGCCACATCAAACAAATTAAAGGATCTTGCATGGTCCTTGGACATTAAAGAGTCGCTCTACTCAGACCAGTCACAAAAGTAACGGTACAATACGCATATGGCGAGCGACACTAAACAAAAGACAAAAGCTGCGCAGGACTTTGTGCCGATCAAAGAGGTGCGTGGGGGAGTGATCGTGCTCAAGGACAGCACGCTGGTTGGTGTACTACTCGCGTCTTCTGTAAACTTTGCGCTCAAGTCTGGACCAGAACAAGAAGCGACACTATCTCAATTTCAAACGTTTTTAAACTCGCTCGACTTTACGATTCAGTTTTTTGTACAATCGAGACGTCTCGACATCCGCCCCTATATCGCACTCCTTGAAGAACGGTTGAAGGCGCAAACTGAAGACTTGATGAAAATCCAGGTAAGCGAGTATATCGACTTCATCAAGACTTTTACCGAGCGATCAAACATCATGACCAAGCATTTTTTTGTCGTTATTCCGTATACACCGCCCCTAGTAGACATTGGTAAGACTTTTGAAACAAAGCTGTTCGGAAAATCGTCACTCTCTGCCCGTGAGTCACAGATCGGTTTTGAAGAGCAGCGCACCCAACTGGAACAGCGTATGGGCGTTGTGGAGCAAGGCCTCATTCGCTGCGGCATCCGCACAGTTCCACTCGGAACTGAGGAGGTGATCGAGCTTCTCTACAAAGAGTTCAACCCAGGCGAACTTGAAAAACCAATAAACCCCAGCATGCAGAGTGACGTGCATACCGTATCGTAACTATGGGACTATTCGACTTCATCACTGGTGCAAAGAAAAAGGACTCTGCCGAAGAGCTTGCGGCGTTTTTACCTAAAGATATTTACGAGGCCGCGAAACTCGACTTTGCGGACATCATTGCGCCATCCGCACTTAAAATCACTCCGAGAGAAATGAACCTGGGTGACAAGTTGGCACGCACATTTTACGTTATATCGTATCCGCGCTTCTTAACCGACTCGTGGTTCGCACCAATCATAAACCTCGACCGAATGTTTGACGTCTCTATTTTTGTGCACCCCATAGACACTGCGGGGGTATTGCGCAAATTTCAGAAAAAAGTTGCTGAGATTCAGTCACAAATAATGACTCGTGAGGAGAAGGGCTTAGTGCGCGACCCGATACTTGATACTGCCTACCGCGACATAGAGGAACTCCGCGACAAACTCCAGCAAGCGCAGGAGCGTGTGTTTGAGGTTGGCCTGTACATGACGATATACGGCAACGATCAGGGCGAACTCGACAAAGCTGAGTCAGAAATTCGCTCTATCTTGGACGCAAAACTGGTGTATGTAAAACCGGCGCTCTTTCAGCAAGAGCAAGGGTTTAAAAGCGTCATACCGACAGGGAGAGACCTGCTTGGGGTAACCTCAAAACTTAACTCCTCACCGCTCTCTTCACTATTTCCATTTCTCTCCTTTGACCTCACCTCTGACAAGGGGATTCTCTACGGCATCAACCGCCACAACGCCTCGCTCGTTCTTTTTGACCGCTTTTCTCTCGAAAACTACAACTCGGTGACATTTGCCAAGTCAGGTTCTGGTAAGTCGTATTCGCTGAAACTCGAGATCCTCCGGTCGCTTATGTTCGACACTGAGGTCATCGTTATAGACCCTGAGAACGAATACGAGTACCTTTCTAACGCAGTGGGTGGGCGCTTCTTTTCCATCTCACTTTCTTCCGATCACCACATAAACCCTTTCGACCTACCAACTGCACGCGAAGACGAATCTCCGGCTGACGTGTTGCGCTCAAACATTATTAACTTGGTCGGACTATTCCGCCTCATGCTCGGAGGACTCTCACCAGAAGAAGATGGACTCATTGACCGCGCGATTACTGAAACGTATGCGCTGAAGGATATAACTGGTGCAAACGACTTTTCGTCCATGGAACCACCACTTCTGTCCGACTTCGAGCTCGTCCTCGCAGGTATGGAGGGCTCCGAGTCCTTGGTCCAGCGCCTCACCAAGTACACGAAAGGCACTTGGTCTGGGTTTCTGAATCGTCCAACAAACGTAGACATCAACAAAAAGTTTGTTGCGTTTTCTGTTCGTGACATGGAGGACGAACTCAAGCCGATCGCTATGTATATCATCACACACTATATTTGGAACGCGATCAGAAAAGAGCTCAAAAAACGACTCCTGGTCGTGGACGAGGCGTGGTGGATGATGAAAAACGATGACACCGCATCGTTCCTCTACTCGATGGCAAAGCGCGGCCGCAAGTACTACCTCGGTCTTGCTACCATCACTCAAGACGTTGAGGACTTCTTGAAAAGCCCGTATGGACTCCCCATGCTTACTAACTCTTCAATACAGATTCTGTTAAAGCAATCACCGACAGCAATCGATGCGGTACAAAAGACCTTTAACCTGACAGAAGAGGAGAAGTACCTCCTCTTAGAATCCGACGTAGGTGAGGGGATTTTCTTTGCAGGACTTAAGCACGTGGCTATAAAAATAATCGGCTCGTATGCCGAGGATCAAATTATTACCTCGGACCCGTCACAGCTCTTAGCGATAGCAAAAGCAAAACGTGACTCAGACCGCACCTAACGCGCCTCTACCGCGTAACCGCATGCCAGCGGAGCGCGCACGACCCCTTATTGCAGTGTCTGTAGGTATCGACCTATTCAAAACGGTGGTGCTCATGATCCCGTTCATCGGGATTCTGATAAACATTTTTATGATTGCGCCAATGAGTACGATCGGACTTATACACTGGCTGTATGCGCACTATGGCATAAGTCCGGGAGGGCGTGGTGGGGCGCAACGTCTTGTGCTTTGGTTTTTCCTAGGCCCTATCCCGTTCTCAACAACAATCGGATCACTCTTTGCCGTGCGCCACATTCGGAAGGAAGATAAGCGGTATAATGAGAGTCAAGGAATTACATGATACGCGTATACTTATTTTTTATATTTTGGATCTTCGCTAGCTTGCCTCTACCAGTAGCTGCTACCGGTATTTTACTTTCTACATCCCCTGAAGTGCCTCGCGATGGCGACACGGTAGCGGTTATAGCGACTCCAGTGGGGGACAGTCCGACACTTGTCGAGTTTATTTGGACCGTAGACGGTGCTGATGTTGCGAGTGGCTACGGTGTTCAGCGTATTACGACGCGTGCACCAGCTCTTGGAGAGTCGACCCTTGTCGAAGTAACGGTGCGAACTGGTAACACTCTCATAGGATCGAACACCATAGACATCACTCCTGCTCGCGTCACGCTCGAGTGGGAGTCAAACGGCCTCCTCCCACCTGGGTACAACGGGCGACCTCTCCTCGGCGGTCAAGGAGCGGTACGCTTTCTAGCTGTGACAGAGTTTGTGAGAAGGAACGGCAGTCGTGTACCGGAGAGTGACCTGGTGTATACCTGGAAAGTGAACGGCAAGGTGCGCGCAAGCGAGTCCGGGTACGGGAAAAACGTATTTTTCACTGAGCCTCCGTTTTTTAACAACACGTTCAATGTCGAGGTGCTGGTAGCGTCACGTGACACTACACTTCGCGCAACGGCGGGTACCGTAATTCGTCCGGTATCGCCACAGGTGCTTGTGTATGAGACTGCACCACTTAGCGGGCCGAAGTTGTGGCGAGCTATTACGGACTCGCACGAATTTATAGAAGAAGAAGTTTCCTTTATAGCGTTCCCCACATACGCAGGACCTGCACTCGGAAGCGATATAGCTTGGGAGCTCAATGGTAAACCACTCGAGTTTGAAACAACGAACACTCGCACTACCGTATTTAAAAAAACCGGTAGTGGAAGTGGGTCCTACCGTGTCCGAGCCGCATTTGAAAACCCGTTTAAGTTCTTGGACTTCGGTGAACAGAGTTTCCTGCTACACTTTTAACATGTATCCTTTTTTCCTACTGCTTGCCACACTCCTACCAACGTCTGCTCGAGCGGAAGCATTTGTGCCTATAGCTCCCATACCAAATCCAAATGGCCCCGATCTAGTAACCTCTGGAGGGGTGGTTGAGTACTTGAACACCCTATTTCAGTTTTCTATAACGATAGGGGCGGTCCTTGCGGTGATTATGATTGCATTGGGGGGGTTCGAATATATTGTTTCCCAATCGACCTCACAAAAAAAAGACGGGAGGTCGCGCATTCTGAACGCGCTGTACGGGCTTGGCATTTTGCTTCTCGTGACACTTATCTTATATGTTATCAATCCGGCCGCCATCTGCCTTGATATCTTTTCAAATAACAATGGGTGCCCTTAGTGTGTCATGAGCCGCTCATCTTTACTTGTTGCTACTGGATTTCTCGCAATCCTAGGGCTCATAGTGGGCCTGGTAGTGCTATATAATTCGCTTTCTGTCCCGAGCTCAGAACCCGAACGAGAGCGAAGTGGAGTTTTTAGTAATCTATTTCCGTTCGGAAATCGCTCGACCACTTCCGTCTCTCAGGGTGAGGATGAGGTGCCGCCTGCGGGGCCCATACCGCGCTTACGTAAGGTGAGTGATGCACAGGTCTCTGGTGCGCGCTTTGCTGTAGGTCTGTCTGGTGAGCCTTCAATACGGTACGTCGAGCGCGAGACAGGGCACATATATGAAGCTCCGCTCACAGCATTTACGGCGATCCGCCTCACCAATACAACCGTACCTCGCTCACTTGAAGCACTGTGGCTCTCAGCCTCATCCACAGTACTTCGTTTTGTGAATGAAAATGACGCCATTGAAAACTTTAGCGGCTTTTTCTCAGGAACCACAACAGATCAGACCCTGCGCGGAGTGTTTTTAAAAAACTACTCGCGAATAGCACCTGCGCAGGGGGGCGTACTTGGACTCAGTACTAGCCCTACAGGCTCTGTGCTTGAATTTGTATCTACAGAAACCCAAACAGCACGTATAATATTTGCCTCATCAATCAATTCTTGGGTGCCTCACGCGGCTGGAAACCGCTTCTTTGTACAGTCTGCTCCCTCTGGTTTAGCGCAGGGCAGTCTGTATGAGGTCGAGGAGGGGGAATTGCGAAGCTTGATCAAGAACGTGCCTGGTCTTTCCGTACGCATTCGAAGTGATGGTGAACGGATACTTGCATCTTCAGGAACCACACAAAACACAGTGCTTTTTGTGACTGACGCTAACGGTGCCCGCATCGATGCTCCCGTACGTCGAACGCTTGCTGAAAAGTGTGTGTGGGTCGGAGAAACGGAAGAGGCGATCTGCGCAATTCCTAAGGAGTTGCCCCGCGGCATATATCCTGATGATTGGTTGCTTGGTCGAATACAAACTAACGACGAACTCTGGCGTATTGACACCGTTTCGGGAACACAGACAGCGCTCATTGATCCAGAAGAAACTGTTTCGGTAGCCTTTGACATATTGCAAATGCACGTGTCGCCTGATGGTGGCCACGTTCTATTTATCAACAAAACTGACCAAACACTTTGGGTACTTAGACTTCAGGAGTGACGTTCGGCGATGACGGGTTTCGGTAGCGTACGACAATGTGTCTGAGTTTTCCTTCGCCGTGTGAGGCTGTTTCGATATCGGTCATGTCTTTAAGTGTCGAGTGAATGATCATGCGCTCGTACGAGGTCATCGGAGGGAGCTCGACATCGTAACGGAACGTACGCGCACGCTCAGCAACCAAACGCGCCTGGTCTTCAAGTGCTTTAATTTTCCTCTGGTGATATCCGTTTACATCAATAGTGTAGTGCGCGTCCTTGGTATACGTGTTCTCGAGCATGCGCTTGATGAGGTGGTTGAGTGCGGAAAGCGCCTCCCCTTGGTTTCCAATGAGTTTTCCTGACTCTGTGGTGTGTATGGTAAAGAGTGTGCTTCCTGCTACTTCAGAAATTTCTATTTGATCGTACGGGAGGCCTAATCTGTCGAGCACCCCCTTAAGAATCGTGACGATTGGTTCAGTTTCCATTGGCTTGTGTGTGGCGACGTCGAGCCACAATCTCCTGTAGTATGCCAAAAATATTTGAGGTCAGGAAGTAGAGGGCAATGGCTGCCGTTGCAACATAGGAGATCACACCAATAACTATAGGGAATACGTACCGCATTTGAATGTGCATCGATGCGGCGAGGTCGTCCATGAACTGTTTGCCGGACTTCTGTGGAGCTGCTGGCATCATCAGGCGCGATAGCGTGTATTGTGATGCGGCCACGAGGAGTGCAAGCAGTACGGACCCGACACCGATGGGTATGAGATTCAGAAATACGTAGCTTGTAACCTGTGGCACAGAAATCCAAGAATAGAGGAGTGCTGGGTCAAAAGCACCTGACTTACTATCTGTCCAAATAACCCAGTAGAGACCAAATATGACGGGAAGCTGTACAAGCACCACGAGGATACTCGCAAATGGCTTTACCTTGTGTTCCCGGTAGAGCGCCAGTGTTTTGAGTGCGAGCTCCTGCCTGTTGTCTTTGTGTCGCTCTCGTATCTCCTTGAGCTGTGGCTCTAGGGCGCGCATTGCAATTTGTGTGTGCGACGCACGCACGGCAAGGGGGAAGAGTATGACCTTAACCAAAATAGTAATTAGGATAATTGCAATTCCCACATCTCCAAACGGAACCCACGACACAAAAAGTGCCAGTGCGTTATAAATGGGGAGGTAGATAGCGTTGTGGAAAAAGGCAGTAAGCACCTCGCTATTTTAGCGCGACCTGAGAGCAGTGCCTAATGCCTCTGCCAACTCAGAAAACTTAACGGCAAGGGCCTCCTTTAAGGGGTACACAACAACGGATGCGGGAAGTGGGGAGAGTCTCTTCAGTGCGTGGATAACTCGCCTACGAAGCCGGTTTCGGTCAACCGCCCGTCTAAAAACGCGCTTTGACACTATAACTGCTGCTTGACCAACCCCCTCGTGTATGGAAATTGATCCAAAATTAAAGTTTATACGACGCTTTGGGCGACCTGTAAATACCTTGTGCGGGAGGCGCTGAGCCTTCCTTAACATAAAATATGGCTTAAAATCTAGACGGAAAGGCTCTTTCGCCCCTTTCTTCGGCGGCGAAGGAGCACTTTTCTCCCTGCAGCGGTCTTAGAACGGACTAGAAATCCGTGGGTGGTTGCTCTCTTTCTTTTTTTAGGTTGGTAGGTGCGCTTCATAACGTTATGAGTGTTATACACACATTGTACACAGCAATACAACATTTTGCACCTTTTCCGCAATCTTGTGCGATGCGTTACGTGCGCGATAATGGGAGTATATGGAGCTCGACACGAAACAGTTATGGGAGAATGTACTTACTAACATCGAGCTCTCAATCTCTCCTGCGAGCTTTAAAATGTGGTTTCGTGAGACACACATTGCACGTATAGAGGACGGCGTGCTTATGGTTGGTGTTCCAAATCAGCTCACCAAGGACTGGCTCAACGAAAAGTTCGGGAAACTTATACTAAAGACTGTTCGTAGTTTTGTCGATACTATACGCGCAGTCGAGTTTACCGTCTCTAGGGAGAATCCTCGTAAAGCACCCGAAAAGGTGGTTACCGAGGTTCGCGCAGAGGAACTTCCGCTTACCGACTACCTTATTAATCGGTCGGACAACCTAAACCCGCGCTACACCTTCGACTCTTTCGTCGTTGGTCCATTTAACGAGCTCGCATACACTGCATCTCTCGCGGTAGCGCAAAATCCAGGTATTGCCTACAATCCGCTCTTTGTATACGGGGAAACAGGGCGCGGAAAAACCCACCTCATACAAGCAACGGGTGCACACATAAAACGAACCACACAAAACAAAAAGGTCTTCTACCTTACTGCTGAGCGTTTTGGGTTTGAGTTCATGACCGCAATTAATAACCGCTCTATTCCGCAATTTAAGGAGAAGTACCGTTCCTACGACGTACTCATCGTCGACGATATGCAGTTCTTTTCAAAAAAAGGGACGCTGCAGGAGGAGTTTTTTCACCTCTTCAACACATTACATGACTCAAATAAACAAATTATTTGTTCGTCCGACCGTCATCCAAACCTCATTCAGGACATAACTGATCGTCTTAAAAGTCGCTTTATCGCCGGAATGACAGTTGCAATACAGGAGCCCGACCACGAGAGCCGTATGGCAATTATCAAAGCGAAAGCTGAATCTATGAAACTTTCCCTTTCGAACGAGATAATTGAGCAGCTGTCCCTCGCAGTGCCTGGGAATATTCGTGAAATAGAAGGAATGATTAACACCATTCTTTGCCAACAACAGCTTCGTGGCACACTATCGGACAATGACGTAAGGGACATAATAAAAACAACCGCTCGGCCAAAAAAGAGCGTGTCCGTTAAACACGTTATCCAGAAAATATCTGAGTACTACTCTGTGGATGAGGCGGCAATGTATGCAAAGACTCGTCGGAGAGAAGTCGTAAAGCCGAGACAAATTATTATGTATATTCTGCGCGAAGATTTTCATATGTCGTATCCTGCTATCGGCTCTGTGTTTGGGGGACGCGACCACACAACAGTTATCCACGCTTGTGAAAAAATAAAGGGGGATATGGGTGCGGATGAATTGTTTAAAAATCAAATTGAGGAAATTCGTGGCATGTTGAAATAATGTTTACACAGTACGCACAGATGCTTATGCACACACAACTAACAGCGGCATTAGAAAAAGAGCAAGTAGATAAAACACTCATTAGTAATTCACACTTTCCACAGAGCATAAATACTAAAGAAACTGTATGAAGTTAGAAATATTAAAAGAACATCTAGATAGGGCGGTTGGGCTAACTTCTAAAGTGAGTAATAAAAACCTCTCACTCCCAGTGCTTAGCTGCGCTGTGTTTGTTGTTTCAAAGGACAGGGCAGTGGTGCGCGCTACAAACCTTGATGTGAGTGTGGAGGTGTCCTTAAAAGCCAAAGTTCACACTGAAGGGGTTGTTGCGGTTCCAGCACATGTCTTAGCGCAAACTGTAAGTGCTTTTTCTGATCAGAAACTCACACTTGAACTTCAGGGTACAAACTTAGTTATACGTGGAGAGAGAGGAAAAAGCTCGATTGCTACGATTGACGCATCTGAGTTTCCTACGCTCCCATACGTAAAAGAGGGTGAAGGGGTGAGTGTGCGACTTCCGAGCCACGACCTTGCCGCACTACTCAGAACCGTTTCATTTTCCGCCTCAACTTCGAGTATGAAGCCAGAGCTTGCCAGTGTGTCCCTTGTACTAGAGGGAGGGGAGCTTATTGCCGCGACAACAGACTCATTTCGTCTCGCTGAGGCTCGATTGAACACAAAAGTGCGTGGACAGTTTGGTCCCACGCTTATTCCAGCACGCAATGTCCCTGAACTTGTGCGATGTATGGAATTGTCACCGGAAACTGAAGTACGAGTTACTGATACACAATGTACCCTTATCACAGAGGGTGGGTTTATTACTTCGCGCACCATTGACGGCGCTTTTCCTGACTACCGAGGACTGATTCCGAAAGAATATGTGGCGACCGTAACGGCTCTTCGTGAAGACGTGGTCCGCGCATTTCGAAAGGTATCTATTTTTGCAGACACGTTCAATCAGGTGCACCTAGCAGCGCTTTCCTCAGAGAAAAAATTCACCATACAGTCGTCCAATAGTGCTGTTGGCGAAACAGACGAGGATATTCCGAGTGTGGTAGAAGGAGAAGACATAGAAATAAACTTCAATGCAAAATACATAACCGAAGCACTTTCTGTTATGGGTGGAGACAGTATCTCGTTCTCAATTGCTGGTCCAGGAAAGCCAATGGTGATAGAAGATTCACCACGACGAGGCTTTCTTTACTTGGTGATGCCGATGAATCGCTAATGAAGACTGCAGGAGATTTTCTTTTTAAGTTTCAGAAACTGACACCACCAAACGACGCACTTCGTCGTGCTGTGGCCAGGGCTGTGAGCACCGTTTTAGGAACACCTGTTGAGAAAGGTTTGGTACGCGTACAGAATCAGGTTGCGTTCGTCAACATTTCATCAGTCGCAAAACACAAACTAAGACTTGAGCGGAGGGCGCTTCTTGATCTTATTTACGAGCAACTTCCAAAAGCAAGAGATTTGGTGCGCGACGTACGATAACTACTCGAACACAAAGATGGTCTGACCATCACGGTAGCCGTTACGTTCTGCCCAGGCGCGTGCAGAATACTCCCAGCGGGCATACTGTGCGTCAAGTGTCGGATCTAGTGGTGCTGGGCCGAGCGGGTCACTTTTATCTACCCAATGAAGGGTGTCGTGTACCGCAGTGGTAACCTTAAGCTTTGTTGGTCCAACAAAATCTGCACCTACAGGAGCTCCGTTTACAAAGTCGACACGCACAGGGTCGGCTCCCTGCCAGATACCGCGTAGTATCGGCTTGGTTGCGTCAGTGGTCGCCTGCCGGGGTTCGGGAAACGGTTGGTCAGGGTATTTAGTGAGCGCATAGCGTACAAACTCATTCCAGAGTGGCGCCACAATAAACCCAGCAATCTTTTTTTCCATCGGCGAGTTGTCGTTGTTTCCGGCCCACGCACCAACTGCGAGGGTGGGCGAGTACCCAACAATCCACGTATCGCGGAAGTCGTTGGTGGTACCAGTTTTTGATGCAACGTGGTGCCCAGGCACAAACAGCGCTGAATTAAGCCCGAACTCAGGCGCTCTCGCCGCGTTATCAGAGAGAATATCAGAGACAGTCAGTGCGACGTCTTGAGAAAGAACTGTGTCCCCCAAAGACGTGGCCTCCATCACCGTATTTCCTGCAACGTCTTCAATTTTAAGTATGCCGCGGTAGGGGAATCGTACGCCTTCATTTGCAAACACGCCATATGCAGAAGTAAGCTCAAGAAGTTTTACTTCACCACCACCAAGAACAAGGGTGAGTCCGTAACGATCTGGCCCCTCAAGTGTGGTTATGCCTAAGGCGCGCGCTGTGCGCAGGGCGTCAGGTAACCCAACCAGGTACAGTGCCTTAAGCGCCACTATGTTTATAGACTGCGCTAGTGCATCACGAAACGTCATTGGTCCGCGAAACTTTTCATCATAGTTGCCTGGGTAGTAACAAGGTGGCGCATCCGATGTTGAGTTAATCGGGCACTCGGTTGAAAATTGGACAGGGGAGTCAAACGCGACCGTCTCCGCTGTGTAGCCCTTCTCAAAAGCCGCAGCATACACAAAAGGTTTAAAGGACGAACCTGGTTGTCGTTCAGCGAGCGCCACATTTACGTTGCCGTCTATTGCTGGATCGAAGTAGTCGCGACTTCCCACCATGGTAAGTATGTCGCCAGTCTGTGGTGCAAGAGCAACGAGTGCAGCGTTTGAAGCCTTAAACTTCTGTTCGTTCTCCAGCGCAAAGCGCAACACAATTTCTTCCGCCTTTTCCTGCAACTCTGCATCAAGCGTCGTAATAATTCGCCAACTATTTTTCTCTAATGCCTCGCGGCCATAGATGCGCTCAAGCTCTTCTCGAACAAAAAATACAAAATGTGGTGCTCGGATCCCGCTCTCTCTTGGCGGAAGAAACGCAACCTCTTCAGAAAGAGCGCTGCGGAGCTCGTCTGTGTCGATATACTCGAGTTCATGCATGCGTTCGAGCACGTACTCGCGACGAACCTCAAGTTCTGCACGGTGGTTACCGTATGGGCTGTAGTACGTGGGTGCTTGAGGGAGTGCAGCGAGGTATGAAGCCTCGGCTAGCGTCACCTCGCTCGCGTGTTTTCCAAAAAAGAGTTGCGATGCCTCCTCCACACCGTAGACAGCTCCGCCATAGGGCGCCTCATTGAGATAGAGCTCAAGGATCTGCTCTTTGGTCAGTGTCTGCTCGAGCTTTAGTGCAAGAATCCATTCCTTTAACTTTCTAGTGACCGTGCGATCAGCAGTGAGAATCGAATTTTTCACCACCTGCTGTGTGATCGTTGATCCTCCTTGTACCCCCTGACCTCTCAGTGGCTGTAAAAAAAGTCCGCGGAGGATAGCGAGGGGGCGAATCCCCGAGTGCTCGTAAAACGTCGCATCCTCTATAGCAATAGTCGCATGATGTATCCATGGCGACATCATAGAGAGCGGCACCACGGTGCGCGTGACGTTTTCACCCAAATCGTCGAGGAGTACCTGTCCCGTACGGTCGTAGATTTTTGTCGACTGTAAAACCTTACGCTCCTTCAAAGATTCAATGTCGGGGATTCGAAAGGTAGAGGCGTAGAGTCCAACAGTCCCCGCACCGACGAGTACAACGGAACCGAGTAGGAGCCAGAGTTCACGACGCGTACGTGGGGTGATATGGTGCAACATGAAGAAATCGTAGCATAGTGGTACAGTAGAGTAATGTTTTGGAAGAAGCACACATCGGTCAGCAACGATGAAGCAAAAATAGAGGAACTCTTGACCCGCGGCGTAGAGGAGGTACTCCCCACAAAAGAATCTCTCAAAAAACTACTTCTTTCAGGGAGGCAGCTTAAAATAAAACTTGGGATCGACCCAACGGGAGAGCGGATCCATGTGGGGCACTCAGCGCCTCTCCTCAAACTTAGGGACTTCCAAGAACTCGGGCATTCAGTGGTGTGTATTGTGGGCGACTTCACTGCAGTTATTGGAGACACCTCAGACAAAGATTCAGAACGACCGATGCTTGCCGATGATGTGATACGAAAGAATATGGCAGACTGGAGGTCTCAGGTTGGTAAGATTTTGGACCTCACACAAGCTGAATTTAGGCACAACTCCGAGTGGCTTAGTAAACTTACGTATCGCGAAATAGGCGAGCACGCCGACGTTTTTTCGGTTTCAGATTTTATTGCACGGGACAACATCAAGCGTCGCCTCGACCAAGGGAAACGAGTTTCCTTACGAGAGGTGCTCTACCCTTTAATGCAGGGGTACGACTCTGTTGCGGTTGGCGCAGACATTGAGATTGGTGGTACCGACCAGCGATTTAATCTTCTTGCGGGCCGCGCGCTTCAGGAAAAACACGGTGAGCCTCCACAGCACATAGTTACGCTCTCGCTTATGACAGACGCTGCGGGTAAGAAGATGAGTAAGACCGGGGGGGCGACGATCTACGTCACCGATGAACCCAACGATATCTTTGGTAAGAGTATGTCGGTGCCGGACGAATTGGTGCGACAGTACTTCATTTCAATGACGCGCCTTCCTATGTCAGAGGTGGATCGCGTCGTGGCGGATCATCCCAAAGAAGCTAAACTTGCACTCGCTATAGAGCTGGTGCGCATGTATCACGGCGCCGCTGCAGCTGAGAGAGCGCGTGTGAATTTTGAAACCACATTCTCAAGTGGAGGAGTTCCTGACGATGTTATTGAGGTTCGAGTAGGAGACGAGGGGCTTATTGATGCACTTGTGCAGGCGAAAGTAGTTTCTTCGAAATCAGATTATCGGCGACTACTCTCTGAAGGTGCAGTGCGTGTCGTGGAGTCAGGCGATAAGTTAACTGAACACTCACTACCGCCGTACGACCACGTGGTCCGCATCGGCAAACACCGGTTTGTGCGCATTATGAGGTAGTACAGAAAAACCCCGTCCCGACATGTCGGGACGGGGTTTAAAAGTCTTCTTCTTCGTCAGTGTCACCGCCGCCGCCTTCCCACTCAGAGCCTTCCTCTTCCGGGGCGCTCATGTCGTCTATGGCAGCTAGTGCATCGCTACTAATTTCTTCCTCGTCTCCATGCTCTTTGTTGCTTTTTGATGGCATACGCACCATTTGTACCAAATTTATTTTTCACTGCAACCCCCTTGGGTGTGAATTGTTTGTATGACAGATGCCAAGCGCTATAGCGTCGTATTCATCATCGAGCCTCTTTCGAGGGGGGAGGTGCACTAGACGATCGACCATTCTCATGACGGCACCCTTATCTGCATTCCCTGAGCCGGTCACCGCAATTTTTACAGCCTGAGGTGAGTACTCACATACTTTGACACCATGTTGTATTGCCGCGACCGTAATAACACCGCGTGCCTCTGCAACGTGGATGGCGGTCTTCTGATTTTTGTTAAAAAAGAGTGACTCGATAGCAAGTGTGGTGGGGTGGTGTGCTGCTACGAGTTCTGTGATGCGAGTAAACACTGCGCTCAAGCGTTCTGGCACCGCTCCCTTTGGTGGCACAAAGCACTCTGAGTGGATAAGCACCTTGCCATCAAACACTGCAATACCAAGTCGGTCGTACCCCGGGTCTACAGCAACAGAGACTTCCATTACTCTAGACTAGCGTACTTTGTCCTTGCGCGCCTAAGTGTTTGCGCGCACGCTCGGTGACCATGCGTCCGCGTGGGGTGCGCTCGAGAAATCCCTCTTGGAGAAGGTACGGCTCGTATACGTCCTCAATGGTGTCTTCCTCCTCTGCAGACGCTGCGGCGAGTGTTTTAAGCCCTACAGGGCCACCATTAAACTTGTCTACGAGTGCCGCGAGGATCTTTCGGTCTGATGGTGTAAGTCCTGCGCTGTCGATACCAATCATGGCGAGAGCTTTCTCTGCAACAGCTATAGTGATAGGGGTTCGGTCGAGCTGTGCGACGTCGCGTGCACGCTTTAAGAGATAGTTTGCGGTACGTGGTGTTTTGCGTGCACGGGCTGCAATAATTGCTACTGCGCCCTCGTCTATTTCAGCACTAAGAATGTGCGCCGAGCGTTTTATAATCGTTCCGATTTCCTGATCAGAGTAAAAAGTGAGCTGAAACACACCTCCCGAGAAGCGCGAGCGAAGTGGTGAAGAAATGAGTCCAATGCGCGTTGTTGCACCAATGAGGGTAAATGGCGGAAGTGCAAGCTCTATGGTGCGCGCTGACGGACCCTTGCCGATAATAATGTCGAGCTTGCCAGCCTCCATAGCGGGGTAGAGTACTTCCTCGACTGATTTGTTCATTCGGTGGATTTCGTCAATGAAAAGTACCGATCCTGGCTCAAGATTAGTAAGCACGGCTGCTAGGTCCCCAACACGCTCTATAACGGGCCCTGCAGTGGCTTTAAGCGGTGTTTGGAGTTCATCAGCAATAAGATGTGCGAGTGTTGTTTTACCAAGTCCTGGTGGTCCGTAGAGTAGTGTGTGTTCAGGAGTGTGTTTGCGCTCGCGTGCTGCAGTAATCAAGACGCGCAAGTTCTCCTTTATGTGCTCTTGTCCCACATACTCGCTCCACTGATGTGGGCGTAATGTGTGATCTAATTGCGACTCTTTCGGAACTTCATCCTTACTTGACATATGTATTACACCATGATACCATACCAAAGCTCCCATAGGGGGGCTTGTTCTTTAAGAAACCGTACCCCTTCAAGCGACGCCGTGGCTTTTCAGCAAGGACTCTTCGGTTTCCCGACTCGTCGGGACCACTAAAGATCTCCTCAGTTGAATCCCACCTAGCAAAGTGTGGCTTGAAGTGGTGCGGTTTTTTGTTTTTATTCGCCCAAAAGCACCACGCGTTCGACCTCTTCGAGAGTAGACACGCCGCTCAGTACTTTTACGACACCGTCCTCGTGCATGAGCATGAGGTCTTTTGTTTTTTGGTACGCACGTATTTCACGTTCCGAAGGTGACGTTCGGAGTAGTTTGTCGAGCTCTGAATCCATAACGACGGCCTCGAAGACGCCGATGCGGCCTCGATACCCTGTGTGATGACATTTTTCACACCCCACTGCCTCATACGTCACGTACGGCTCTCTGGGGAGAACTGTTTTATCTCTGAGCCCAGACACCACACCCAGAATCCTATCTTTTAACGCGTCCGCGAGCGGCACCGGTTTTTTACACTCATCGCACAGGCGTCGCACGAGGCGCTGTGCCATGGCGACTGTCACTGCGGACGGAAACACCTTAGGATCGACTCCGAGGTCTGCAAGGCGAGGGAAGGTACCGGCTGCGTTGTTAGTGTGAATGGTCGTAAACACGAAGTGTCCAGTAA
>CAYTKJ010000005.1:0-34190 GCA_964438675.1 uncultured Candidatus Saccharibacteria bacterium | reverse complement strand
AGTACATATGGTGCGCAGCGAGTGCGGCGCCGAGAGCTCCCCCTGCATCTCCTGCTGCTGGCTGGATCCACACCTCATCAAAAATCCCTTCTGCCAAGATTCTGCTGTTCGCAACACAATTGAGCGCAACACCGCCTGCTAGACACAAGTTCTTTGATCCGGTTAACTTTTTTGCATGACGCGCCATGAGCACCATAACGTCCTCACACACTTCCTGAATAGCGAGGGCTAGGTTAGTGTGCGCTTCAGTAATCTCTTCCTTCTCTTGGCGTCGAGGGAATCCGAAGAGCTGTTCCCATTTCGCCTCATCTACCATACGAAGCCCCCAAGCGTAGCGGAAAAAATCTTGATGCAAAAAGATAGATCCGTCCTCCTGTATCGTCACGAGCTTGCTCGTAATGCTCTGCTTAAACGTGGCAACCTCCGAAGATCCTTTAATACCGTAAGGCGCAAGGCCCATCAACTTATACTCACCCGAATTTACCCGAAATCCCAAGTAGTACGTAAAGGAGCTATACAAGAGTCCGAGCGAATGCGGGAAATGGAGCTCCTTTAGCAACTGTAGCTCAGCCCCTTGGCCGTGCCCAATTGACGCGGTGGCCCACTCGCCCACACCATCTACTGTAAGTACTGCAGCGTCAGTAAAGGGAGACGGGTAAAAGGCGCTTGCTGCGTGCGAGAGGTGGTGCTCAGAAAAGAGGAGCTTCGTCCTCTTAAAATCTATGGGCCCAATACTTGCGAGCTCGCGCTGGAGCAGCGAACGAAGGAAAAGCTTTTCTCGCACCCACACCGTCATGGAGGAGACGAACTGCCAAACTCCACGGGGCGTATACAAGAGCGCTGTCTCGAGTAGTCGCTCGAACTTTAAGAGCGGCTTATCAAAAAACACAGCTGCCTCAACGCTGGCCAGGCTGACTCCCGCCTCCTCGAGGCAATAGCTCACAGCACTGCGCGGAAAGGACGGGTCGTGCTTCTTTCGCGTAAAGCGCTCTTCATGCGCTGCCGCAACTATCACACCATCCTTAATAAGCGCAGCTGCCGAGTCGTGGTAGTACGCCGAGATACCCAAAATGTAACGAGGGGCTACCATGTTTTTTCAAAATCTTCCTTTTTGTATACCCGTTGCACCGAGTGATAAAAGGAGTCTCCCGTACTATGGAAAAAATCTCGTACCCGACCAGGCTCTAGTGCGCGGTACACATACGAATACGGAACCACAATAATAAAGAATATGAGCGCGAGCGCCGCGTTGCTGACCCAGGTTCCTACAAATCGAGCTACGCTCTCCAATATGTGTGCCGGGAGCGCAAGCGTACTTGGCCGCGCAATAAGGAGCGCAATACCGACGAGTGCAGCCCAAACAAACCCGGTGGCACCGGTAATAAGTGCGAGGATAATAGCAATAAGTATCAGCGGGTATGCGCGCCGTTCGTCCATACACCCACGATACACTAGAAGATTGTGTAGATAAACGGTGCAACCGAGGAATGGCTCGAAAAGATAATGAGTGCGCCCGCAAGCAGGATCACCGCTATAACAGGAAGGAGGACAAACTTTTTTCGCTCCCTGATGAACTGCCACAACTCGTGCATTTGCAAATTCTAACATAAGCACCCGAGTGGTAGGAACCCCTGTCTAAGAACGGTAGTATGGTGATGTATGCACCCTCTCAAAGTGCGCTCCTACCGCCTCCTTCGGTTCCTCGAGCGGTACACCAAAACGGATATGGTGTACCTTACGAGTGGTGGTTTTTGGCTTTTTGCTGGACAGGCTCTTTCCGCACTTTCCGCACTCATCCTTGCGGTCGCTTTTGCTAATCTTGTTGAGCCTGAGAAGTACGGAAATTATAAGTACATTCTTTCTTTGGCAGGCATTATCGGAACACTGACACTGACCGGCTTCGGCACAGCGGTAGCGCGCGGTGCTGCTCGCGGCTACAGCGGCACTCTGAGTTACGCATTCCAGACTGCACTCCAGTGGTCTGTAGCGATGCTGATAGTGTCGGTCGGAATTGGTACGTACTATTTCCTGCAAGGGAACATATTGCTCGGCAGTGCACTCTTTATTATTGGTGCTACCGCACCAGTCATTGCTGCAAGCTCATTTTACCGCCCGTACTTAATGGGTAGTCGCGAGTTCAAGCGAGCTACGCTCTACGGAGCTCTACAAAGTACCGGGCCTGCCCTTGCAGTACTCTGTGGCGTTCTGCTTCAGGTTCCATTTCTGTTACTTATCCTAATTTATTTTGTATCCTCTGCCGCTGCATGTTTTACGCTCTACTCCCTTGCCGCTAGAAGTGCAGGAGGTGCAGTTGATCCCGAGGCCTCCCGTATTGGCAAGCACCTTTCGGTTATGAACATCATCTCAGTCATAGCAGGTAGACTAGATAATCTCCTCCTCTTCCAACTCCTCGGCGGCACACACCTTGCCGTATTTGCATTTGCGGTGGCAATACCAGACACCATTCGTGGCTCGTTCAAAAACTTTGCATCACTTGCGATGCCAAAGTTCATCGGTAAAAGTAAAGTGGAACTAAAGGAAAGCGTCTCTACAAAATCAATTTTGATCTTCTTTGGTGCCACCACAGTAACAGGTGCATACATACTGGCAGCGCCATACATATTCCAACTCTTTTTCCCTGTGTACCTTGAGTCAGTGGTGTACTCCCAAGTGTATGCAGTTACACTACTCTTTACACTGATACTCTCGACAGCTTATTTTGATGCACAAAAAGGCATTAAGGAGCGATACATACTGAGCACCTTTTCATCAATCGTAACCATCCTAACTGCAGTAGTGGGTATCTATTGGTTCGGGCTCTGGGGCGCAGTATGGGCGCGCATTGTTGCTCGCATACTCATTGCGAGTGCCTCAGCCATCCTCATTGCCCGCCATTAGGCAAGGCCTTCCTGCTTCCTATATATATCGAGAATTGCTTCGTAGTCCTCAGGAGTGTTGACCTCACGGTTTTCAAAGTCAACCTTGATCGTGCCGACTGCATACCCACGCTCAATAAGTCGTAGCTGCTCCACGTCCTCAATGGCCTCGAGTCCAATGCGAGGCATCGAACCGTACTGAGTAAGGAGCTCTCGCCGAATGACCAAGGCACCACTAGCGCTGTAGTACTCGACTGGAAGGCCGCCCTTGTTAAAAGGGATTGCCGAGCGAGAGAGGTACATAATCCTCCCCTTCATATCCATAACCACCTTCCCTACGCTCGGATCATCGACGAGCGACGGATCGATCTTGAACGATGGTACCACCGCATCAAAAGATGGATTCTGTAACAAGAACGCGACCGAATCATCGATTACTGAAGCGGGGTACAGCGGACCATCACCCCAAATAACCACTACGACATCAGGTACAAAATCGGTAAAGCTCTGTGCGATCTCTGCAGCTGCCTCTGTACCATTCTTGGTATCACCCTTCCAGCGCATAACGCGAGCACCAAAGGAGGTTGCCTCTGCCTCAATATCATCCGAGTCTGTAGCGACGACGAGGGCGTCGAGCATCTTGGCCCCCGTCGAGCGTTCATACGTGCGGTGTACCAATGTCTTTCCTGCAAGGTCCTTCAGCATCTTTCGAGGTACACGTACAGAACCGATACGCGCAGGAATGATGCCTAAAACTCGAGGGCGGTTAGATGAATCCATAGCTTAGTTTTGCAAAATTTTTGCTAGTGTTTCGTTAATATCGACGACCCCGGCGTTTACTCGATCTCGCCGCTCCCGCAGCACCGCATCGGAGGTGTGGTACGCGCCAAGAAGCTGATTATACACATCGCCTTTCTCAACGTCTATAAGAGTGGCCAGATTGTCAGTATCCAGACGATTGATATTAATAAAGTCGCTTTTCAGTATACAAACCGGGAGGCCAGTTTCGAGGGTTTCGTCCAGGAAGCCAGAGTAGATGCCCGCTACCATGTCACACTGCTTCAGCGCCTCGTCGCGACGCGACGAATCCATGATGACGAGGTTCGGATTAGCGTGCTGATCATTCGGGACATACTTCTCTATCTGCGTTTCAGAGTTTAGCTGCTCAATGGAACCTCGGAGCATAAGGAGCACTTGTATCCTGCCGTTTTGCAGCATTGCATCGACATACGGCTGTACTTGGTGCCTCGCCGCAGTCACCTCGCAGGGCATAAGCACGATCAGCGGGTTCTTCTCTCCCTCGACCACTGAACGAGATACGACTATCGGCGTTGCAGGGGTATAGGAGCGACCACCGATTCTGATGCGGCTTTTATGCGCTGCAAAGAATGGACTGATCTCCTCTACCCGCTTCTGCCAATATCCATTCCAGGTGTAGTATGCAGTCGGAAAGGCGTACATGTGTGGCTGTAGAGTAAAGAGTCCTGTGAGAAACCCGAAGTTAGAGTGCTGAAACACATGCGTCGGTATACCTGCCTCCTCGCAGGCAACCATAAGCTCCGGAATATACCGGAAGTCGTCAACTGAGAAGAACGATGTGACACGCAGAAACCGGAACAGTTTCCGGAACAGCGGGATACTCCTTCTGGACTCTTCCGCACGTAATACCGTTTTCGTAATCAGGAATCGCAGAAACTGTTGCTCCTCCTCGCAAAATCCACGGAGGTCCAGTGTTGCGAGGAGCTTCCGAGCCATAATCCTCGCGCTCCCGATGCTAAGGAGTCGCCCGAGCACCGCGACCGCCTCGCGGTAGATGCCGAGCCTTCGGTACTTGGCAATGTTACGAAAGAAAGCCGCTGTTGTAGTGATATGGAAAAGTTCGACATACGGCACCTTATGCTTCGTGAGGTACATGTGTATATTGCGCAGTCGAGGGTTCGGAAATGGTGATGCGTTTAGGAAATCTGACGAAAATGTGAGGACCTTCGGCTTTTGGAACCATGCCCCCACAGCACTAATACAAGAAACCAAAATGAGTAAGGCGTCGAATATCCCAAGAAATACTAGTGATAGGGCTCCATACCGTGGTGTTACTTCTGCCAGGTAGGAAGCGTACTTCTTGCTCTTACTAAATGCCTCTATCTGCGTAAAGAGGTAGAACTGTTGCATCGACCACAGCGAGTAGCTCCCGTACATAAAGCACTCATGCAGCGGCATACCGCTACTCTTAATGCCATTCAGCCTTGCCAAGAGATCGACGGTATATCGCCTATCGGGTACCAGGCCTGTTGGGGCTACGTTCGCAATCATCAGGCAAGTATACCGCCCCCTTTTATGCCACGAACTGTTGTAGTATGCGTGTATGCGAAATGCTATTCGGATGTGGTGGAAGGCCATATTCCTCTACCCTCAGCAGAAGATTGATGCGGATAGCCGCTCCTACGATGAGTATTGGGAGACCCGCAACCGAACTGATGTTCGGATTTCTGCCTGGCAGAAGGAACGAACAGATATCGCTCTTTCCATGATCGGAGGCCGCGTGGACGATACGCTCACCATACTCGATATCGGATGTGGCGACGGTGCAGTACTGCAGTATCTGAAAACGAAACGGCCAAACATGCATGGCATTGGTATCGATTTTTCGGAGCCAGTATTGGAGCGGGTACGCGCGGCAGGTTTTGAGGCTCACGCGTTAGACGTCTCCAATACGACCGAACTTGTGCTCCCGAGCGCAGACTATGCCATCCTCTTTGAGGTAATCGAGCATGTACGGGACTCGGAACTACTCATCCAAAAGGCTTTGGCGAGCGTAACGAAAGGAGTGTTCATATCGATACCAAATTCTGGCTTCTTTACCAACAGACTACGACTCTTGATGGGCAAGTTTCCAATGCAATGGGTCGTACATCCTAACGAGCATCTGCGCTTCTGGACTGTGCGTGATACCAGGTGGTGGATCGGCGCGCTCGGCTGGAGCAGCCATAGTGTGGTCCGTACTTATCAGGGCGTACCCATCCTTAAGAATATTGCGCCGTCCTGGTTTGCTGCAGGTATCGTAGTCTATATCAAGAAGAAGGCCGCGAAATAATCGTCACTCCACGTTGCTGCACGACTTCGGTCGAACAGCGATTTGCAAAGCGGATCGACTCCTCTATATCCCCACTTTCTGCATACCGCACCAGAAGCGCCGCAAAGAAACTATCTCCAGCCCCTGAGGAGTCCCTCACCTCAACTGGGTCAACTGGGTACTGTTTGCCACGATACTCAACCGGTGAGGATCCCTTGGTACAGATAATCTTGTTTTTGAGGCGGGGCGATATAGGCTCCGAGCGCTCGTACTCATGACGGTTGATCTTTATGTATGCTGCGTCCTTCAAAAAATCTCCCAAAATCTTTTTGGTATCAATAAAGACGAGCGGATGCCGCTCACATATGTATTGGACATCCTCGCTACTCAGGAATCCTTTGTCATAGTCGGAAACCGCAATAATGTCATACTTCTTTAGTGGCAGTGACCGCACCTTAATGCGAGGTATTGCATCAGCAGAGTCGACACGCATGAACGCCTGATTCGACACATCGTGCATGTACCTCGTCTTCGTGACCTGTCGCCAATTTGTGTTCGTCACCAGATCGACGTGTGGATAGATGGCCTTAACATTGCGCGCAACGTTCTTGGCCATGCCCGGGTTATCACCACTTGAAACAACCTGCAGGACCGGTATCGGTACATCAGGCGCGAGCCGTTTTGCGCCACAATACACAAAGATATCGCGGCAGCTATCTCCGACTATGAGGATCCTCTTTTTTTTCGGCGTGACCTTTTTCATTTGATCAGGGTATTCGGTGCCAAGTGTAGTTCCTCAAAGGAGAGTTGTACAGCGATTGGCTTCTTGCCAAAAAGTGTGAGTATCGCATTTGCAATACTAACCTTGGTCGGGTAGTAGGACTCCGTAAGTGCTGGTGATGTTGGGCACGGTACGCTCGGCGTAGTGAGGTGTACTGGTGCCTCTTTGAGTACTCCCGCCTTTGCCATAGCAGCAATAACCTCAGAGCCAACAGAAAACTCCTTGTTGGTCGTATCAATACAGATCAGCCTGCCAGTTTTTGCCACCGACTTCTCGATCGTCTGGTAATCAATAGGATTTATACAAACCACATCGATGAGCTCGACACTTACACCATCGAGGTATGCAAGTGCCTCGCGTGCCGCGTGTAAGCCATCTCCATAGGCGACCACGGTTAACTTCGTTCCCCCCTGCGCCACCTGCGCCTTAAACGGAGTTGCATACATCGTATCCGGTACCGCCTGCTTGGTCTTATAGAGCCAGCGTGGTTCGAGGAAGACAACGGGATTCGGGTCCTGCACGGCAGAGACCAAAAGTCCTTTGGCCATGTGGGGCGATGAGGGTACGACTACCTTAACACCGAGCGCAGAACCAAAGAGTCCATAAAGACCCTGCGTATGCTGCGGGCCATTACCCCACTGCCGGCCAACGGCGATACGAAACACTACCGGTACGGGGTTACCACCACCGAACATATAGTTCCACTTGCCTGCCTGGGTAAAGATCTGATCCGCAGCAAATAGTGCAAACTCGACTCGCCCATGATGCACAATAGGGTGCATACCTGCTATCGCGGAGCCTACCGCCATCCCAGTTACTGCGTGCTCTGACACTGGTACGTCGAGGATTCGGTCAGGGTAGAGCGGCTTCAGTCCCGCCGTTGTGCCATCTGCACCATTTGGGTACGAGACACCCTCACCAAGCACCACCACCTGCGGATCGCTCTCGAGCAACTGCAGTGTTGCCTCGCGTATGGCCTCGGTAAATGAAATGATCCTATCGTGCATACAGGTCTGTAAGTAAACTTTGCTTCTTCGGGTACGGAGCATCTGTAGCAAACTGGATACTCTCTCCTACTACTCGCGCAACTCGATCCTCGATACCCTTAAGGACTCGCTCCGAAACGCGACTCCGCAGGAGGTCTGCGCGCAGACGCTGCACCGAGTCCTCCTTCTGTCGCTTTTTAAGTACGTCTCGCTTTCGGGAACTCTCATCGAAAATTGGTGCGCTATGCGCCATGTGTCTATATACTATGCACTCCAAAACTGCTGGCCCCCTACCGGAGCGAATGTGCTCAACGAGCTTCGCGCATTTGCTGCGGACATCCTTGTAGTCATTACCGTTTGCTTTCATATACCTAGCGCCGAGGCCGCTAACCAACCTTGCGGCACTGTAATTAGGTGCACGACGATCCTCGAGTGCGGTGTTGACTGCAAACAGATTGTTCTCCACCACGAGGAGGAGCGGGAGTCGGAAGAGTCCTGCAAGGTTTATGGTCTCCATCACGGCGCCCTCCTCAAATGCCCCATCGCCAAGGAATACCGCCGTCATCTGTTTCTTTTTGTTGAACTTCTGTTCAAACGCCGAGCCGCAAGCAAGTGGCACAGCGCTCCCCAAAATCGGAGTCGAACCAGCAAACCCGACAGACGTATCGATCATATGCATCGAGCCACCCTTGCCTTTTGCGAGGCCTGGCTCCTTGCCGAGGAGCTCTGCGACCATGGCATTCAGACTTCCGCCCTTGGCGAGGTAGTGGCCGTGTGATCGATGATTGCCAAAGACCTTGTCTTCCTTCTTCAGCGAATCACACACACCGACAGCTACAGCCTCCTGCCCGATATAGAAATGCACAAAGCTCATGATTTTATTCTTGAGGTAGAGGTCCGCTATCTGCTCTTCTGCGCGGCGTATGAGGTACATCCGTTCAAACGCACGCTGTAGGTCTTTGATAGTGAGCTTCAGGGCCGTCATAGGTCGATCATAATGCGGTTAGCCTTACCGGTCCGCATCAAATCAATAGCGGTATTGATATCCTGTAAGGCTACTCTGTGCGTAATGAGTCCGTCGATACTCAGGCGCCCTTCTTTGTACATCTCAATGTAACGAGGAATATCTACGTGCGGCTGAAATCCGCCACCCTGTGTCGCCATAATGGTCTTACCCTCACCATCGAAGAGCTGCTTGGCGTTCTCTATCGTCAGCGACTCACCGGGCTTCGGCTGCCCGATCATCACGAAGCGGCCACTACCCGCAAGGAGCGGGAGGAGGCTCTCTGATGCGCGACTACTCCCCGAAGTCTCAATGATCACGTCTACTCCCTTGGGGCAGAGCGTAGTGACGATCGCGCGCGCATCCTCTTTGGTTACATTAATGAAGCGGTCTGCCTTGAGAGTAGCCGCCATATCGGTCTTATCAGCAACGTCTGTGCAGATCACTACTCCAGAGCCTACGAGCCGTGCGGCCTTTACAGCGCATGCTCCAAGACCACCGAGTCCGGACACGAGCACGCTCTCGCCCGCATGCACCTTCGCTGCCGCAAGCACGGCACCGAGCGCGGTCGAGAGTCCGCACCCAAGTAGCGCACAGAGATCATCCGGAGTATCGTGCGGTACTGCAGTTACCCTGTTTTCGGAAACAATGGTGTACTCGCTAAACGTGGTGAGCTTACCGCTCCTAATTTCCTTTCCTTTAAACTCATACGCCGGAAAATCGGATTCGAGACCTGCCCCCTTTCGCCAATGCAATACTACCTTGTCTCCCACCGAAACTGTCGTAACTCCCTCGCCAACCTGCTCAATAATTCCGCAGCCTTCGTGCCCCAATAGGTGCGGTACGAATGCCGCATTCCCCTTATGTCCGCCGATCTCGAGGAGCTGGGCGCCACAAATCCCACTTACCTTCATTTTGACCAATACCTGCCCGGCGCACACATCGCCAAGACCAACCTCAGAGACGGTAAGTGGTGCATCAATAACCTCGAGTACAGCGGCTTTCATGATTGCATCTTCTTAATAGTCTTCGAAGTAGAGATCTTTTCTTGATCCAGGTCGAGCATGATCGGGCATACAACTATCTCTACACCCTCGGGCACTTGGTCGATACGCCGTATGTCTTCCGGCGCATACTCATCCCCCTTAACGACCACATCGGGCATAAGCCTGCGCACGAGCACAGTTGGCCTGGTTTCGTCAAAGATGATTACCTCATCGACGCAGCGCAAGCTCTCCAAGACACTCTTACGGTCCGCCTCGCTGTGGACCGGGCGCGAGTGACCCTTAAGCTCTTGAACGGATCGGTCGGAATTGAGGCCTACTACGAGCCAGTCGCCTTGGGATTTTGCAAACTGAAGCAACTTGACGTGGCCCGGATGCAGCAGGTCAAACGCACCATTGGCGAACACTACCCGCTTCTTCATGGTGGCAGTATATCCTATTGAGGCATCACGAAACAACAATATGAAACTGGTGCCTTGTGTTAGAGTTTGGTGATGAAAATTGTTTTTCATAATGTAGCAGCGTCTGAGGAGGCTCGCATACGCGAGCGGCTCACCGCGCATACAGTTACGTTCCTCCATACTGACACTTCGCTCGCTCAACTGAAGGACGCAGTGGTACTTTCGGTGTTTATCGATACCAAGCTAACGAGCGAGATGCTGCACGCGCTCCCGTCCCTCAAGCTAATTGCCACACGCTCCACTGGTTTCGACCACATTGACATCAAGGCGGCTCGCGAGTGCGGTATCACAGTCTCCACGGTACCGCGCTACGGAGTGCGCACCGTTGCGGAGTTCTCGTTTGCTCTTATACTTGCTCTGTCACGGAAGGCGAGCGCGGCGCATGTGCGCCTGCGCAGTTCCCACGACACAGACGTTGCGACGTTCGAAGGGTTCGACCTCTACCAAAAGACTATTGGTGTTGTCGGAACAGGTAACATTGGCCAGAATACGGCTCGTATTGCTAAAGGGTTCGGGATGCGGATTATGCTCTATGATGCCTACCCGAATGAGGCATTTGCCGCAGAGATAGGTGCGCCGTATGTAGGCCTCAATACGTTGGTCGCCGAATCTGATATCGTCTCACTACACATACCCTATCTACCGAGTACACACCACCTAGTAAACGGAGAGCTGCTGAAGAAGTTCAAGCGGGGTAGCTACCTCATCAACACCGCGCGGGGTGGTGTAGTAGATACGCCAGCGTTACTCACAGCGCTGAAAGACGGGACGCTTGCAGGAGCTGGACTTGATGTCGTTGAGGGCGAGGACGACTATGCGTCGCCACATATACAGGAACTACTCAGCATGGAGCAGGTAATCCTCACACCGCACATCGCCTTCGACAGCAAAGAGGCGAACTCAGAGATTCTCGAAACCACACTCGACGATATCTCCTCGTATATCGCAGGAACACCAAAAAACGACGTTACGAAGATATAGCGTTTGCCGCGAGGAGCTCATCTACAGCGGCAATGACCTGCGCCGCAGTAATAGCTTCCGCTTGGCGGCGCGCCTCTGCAAAGTCGAACTCGCGATTACGTAGGGGGTGCATAGCAGGTTCTGCGTCGCCCCGATTCGACACCGCACGGACGAACTTCGCTTTCGGAGCAACCCAGTCAGGGGCTGGGCCTAAGATATCGATAGTGGGCACACCGAAGGCCACCGCGATATGCATTGGTCCGGCATCGGCACTTATAAACAGATTCGCTCGCGCAATTAGTGCCTTCAGCATATCCAAATGATGCGCACCGGAGGCATCGATCGCTACAACCGATGTTGGCATGGCACCCATAAGCTCTGAGACCTCTACTGTATCCCCAGGCCCGCCGATGACCACGACTTTTGCACCATACATATTATGTAGATGCAGAGCGACCTCCGCGAAGCGCTCTGCGACCCAATTCTTAGCCTTGTTACCGCTTGCAGGAAATATCATGGCGACGAAGTCTTCGGCGGCGACACCGCGCTCTTTGAGGTATACCATCGCCTGCTCGCCTGCTTCTGCCGAATGTCCTAGCCGCCTCGTAGTATCCGTCGATACTATGCCGAGCGGCCGCAAAAGAGTGAGGTGTTCATCGAGCATGTTATACCCCACTCGAAGAGGTAACGTAGTAACAAGCGGACAGAGCATCCGGTATGAAAGTGTGTTGTGGAGCGTATCGAATGAGGACACCCCCGCATCAGCCTCGTACACAACCCTGATTGCTATAATGTGGCGTACCCCAGCAAGATAGAGCGCAGCGAGCGCTAGGAAGCTCGCCTGCGGCAATATGGCAACATCGATCTTCAGTCGCCGCACTGCACGAAGGAATCTCCAAAACTGCCCTTCCTCAAACGGAACGAACTCGTCTATGTCGTTGTTGTATGCGAGCAAGTCTCGGTACCCTGGCTTTGCGGCAACGAGCACGCGTGCCTGGGGGAGGCCTGCTTTAACCTGATGGAAAATCGGCGTCATAGAGACTGTGTCCCCCAACTGTGCGAGGCTCAGAACCATCAGGGAGCCAACTTTCTTAGTATCTATGTGCCCTGAGGCGCGGCCACGCAGTGTGGCATACACATAACATAACAACACAATAAATCCTCTATACGATACTTCTGACGCCCTTTTCAACATATGGTGACTGTTTGCTAGTATAACAGACACAAGTTTTATGAGCGTCCTTGTTACTGGCAGTACTGGATTTATAGGATCTAACTTAACACTACACCTCGAACGTCTCGGACATACAGTGACTGCAATTGGAAAACTACACGAACATGACCTGGGCGTATTTAAGAAGGGCGACTCTATCAAGTAATTAGCGCACGCGATACACCTCTATCCCCTGCGCCTCAAATGCAGGTGCAAGGAATGGATACTCAGCTGCATCGAATGCAACCTCACCGCTCTTGTCCCACAAGACGTAGTCGATTCGATACTTCAGCAACTCAGTGCGGAAGTCCTTCTTATAGAATTCTTTGTACTCCGATATCACATCCGCTTCAGTGCGAGCAGTCCATGCCTCAATTTCCTCCTCGTCCCGGATGGCCATAAGCCATGGATCGGTAGCATGCTGGAAGTAGTCGCTCCATGACCGGAAGAAGACGCGCCACGTCAGGTCAGGATACTCCGCAAAGTATGCATCGACGGTATCTGGAGTTATGCCGAGTACTCTAAGCTGCACAAAGAAGTTGTGCCGCACGCGATCATCAGGCACTCCCATAAACGTGTAATGCGTGTAGTATGCATCACATTTCGTAAATGCAGTTACAAAAAGATTAATGAGCTCCGTGCGCTCAACTGAAAGCGCTACACAAGGGCCTTCATTCTCCCTTAGGAATTGGAGCGTAGGCGCATACCGATTCTCCGTCCGATACTGATCCAAGGAGGCGCGATAGGTAGGTATGGTGGAGATACCAAGGGCAAATGAAATAACGATTACACCAATCAGCGGTATACTGCTGTACTTTGAAAACCGGGCTGCGTGGAGTGCATACCAACCAATAACGGCTGCGTATGCGATAGGAAACACGTACTGCACAAAGTGTTGCGGCCATACGGTGCGCCCAGTCACCACATGCTGATTCATGGCGAGTATCGTTCCCAGCACAAGTAGGAACAAGAATACAGATGGACGCGTGACGGAAAGCTGCTGCTTCAGAACAAGACGCTCGTAAAGCAGCGTAAGAGCACCGAGGACAAGTGCGCCCATAACTACAGTACTCATAAGAGGTACGCGGGTGAGGAACAGTCCGTTTTTTAGTGCAAGCGCGGTCCCGCCTCCACCTACCGATGCGAACCCTGCCCATAAGTACGGCGCCATGATAACTGCACCCCCAAGACCGATCCCGAACGCGACCCAAACAACGCGCCATTCACGGGTAATCAGTGCCGCTGCAGAAACTACTCCTACAACTGCAACCGCGATGCCGAACGCAAATATGTAGGTTGTTGAGAGCGCGAGGAGTAGCGCGGCAAGTACTGCCCAGAGCCAGCGATCGAGCGCTCTTCGAAATGCAACTAGGAAACCAAAGAGCGCGAGACCGCCCGAGATTGGATGCACGAGTCGAGTCCAAATCGATAGGTACGTGCCTACATACTCTTGTGATAAGAGCGCCCACATGTCCGTAATGTTGACGAGTTCGAACCCCAGCACCGATACACTTGCGGCCGCAAGCGCAGCTAGGCGAGCTCCGGGCACCACAGATATAACGAGCGCATATATTAGCAGAAAGAGCAGTGCTGGGAGTACAAACTTACTTACTACTACTATATCTGTAAGGTCGAGTCGAGAAATACGGCTGGCCAACCAGTAAGCTTCCTCCCCAATCGGAGGCATCAGTGTCTCGCTATCATTCTTATACTCGTGCAAAAATGGAGATGAGACTGCGCTGTGTCCGTCTGCGAACTCGTGGATGCGAGAGAGATAGACTGCCTCGTTGTCCTGGTATAAGAATGGTACTCTTCGATATTCATCGTCGAGCGCTTGCTCTGCAAGTAATTGCGGGACACCGCAGATGAAGCCGACTCCAAACGCTAGGATGAGCGCCCCGGAGTGCGTCAGGAGCAGGCGCTTACAGCTGCTCAGGAGTTGCTCCATAACGACCTCGATGAAAAATAAAATGCTTGTAGATGAAGAACGATACGAGCGCGAGAGTCGCGGTCACCAAAAGCTGGCCCACCAGATAGTGAACCTGCGCATACTCAACCAAGATGTATAGGAGTAGCGCGCTCAGTCCCATATTAACGAGGCCGGTCGCAAGGTGGCTAGCAACTTGCTGCGATGCCCGGCCTAAGTGCGGATCGGAAAAGGTCCAAAATTTATGGAGCGTAAAGCTCACAATGAATGCTGCCGCGGAGCTCAGTATGCTCGAGATCAGGTACCACACACCGAAGATGTCGGTAAGTGTGTACAGAAGGCCAAACAAAACGACAGCTGCCGTACCGCCAGAGAGACAAAATCTCAAAAAGGCCCCGTACGTAGCGTAAAAACTCTGAAACATCGATTGTACTATACCATGCAACACACCAATGGTATTGTTCAAGAGTATGTCGGAACTGGAACTTTCTATTGTATTACCTGCCTACAATGAGGGTAAGCATATACAGAGCGTTTTTGAGAGACTGGCAGCTGCACTTACTGACGCCAATATCCGGTACGAGATTATCGTCGTTAACAATGGGTCGAGTGACAACACCGAAGCAGTACTCGCTACTATGCAAGGGGTACGGAACGATCTCCAAGTGGTGACACTTACGGAGAATCAAGGCTACGGGGGCGGTATCCTTGCAGGACTCAGAGTTGCACGCGGCAGGATCTTGGGATGGAACGATGCAGACGGACAGGTGGATCCGATTGGGGCGGTGCAGGTATATCAGGCACTGACCATGAACAATGCGATGATCGGGAAAGCTGTGCGTAGAACTCGCAACGAAACACTTTTCCGTCGAACCCAGAGCAAGGTATTTAATGCTCTCTTTTGGGCCCTGTTTGGTGGAAATATAGATGACGTCAATGCAAAGCCAAAAATGATCGTCAGAAGTGCGTACCAAACACTCAACCTGTCGAATACCGACTTCTTTATTGACGCAGAGCTTATGATTAAGGCAGTGCAGCGACGTCTGCCAGTAGCCGAGGCAGTCATCGAATGGCACAGACGTGTCGGTGGGAAGTCCCACATCCGCATGCACGCTGCGCTTGAGTTTTTGTTCAATATGCTTAAATATAGGTTCTCCAGTTCCCTATAGTATGGCGAAGCACGCACACACACGAGGCATTGACCGCTCGAAAATCCCCGTTGCTATATTGTGTGGCGGAAAAGGTACACGCTTGCGAGAAGAAACCGAAAATGTTCCTAAACCTCTGGTAAGGGTTGGTGATCGCCCTATCCTTTGGCATATTCTGAAGATCTACTACGCACAGGGATTTCGTCGTTTTATCCTCCTACTCGGCTATAAGGGCGAAAAGATTAAGGAGTATTTCGTCAACTACCACTTGTATACCAACAGCTTTACACTCAAGCAAACTGGTACACGTGTGAGTACGACATTGTTGTCAAAACCACAAGAAGACTGGGAGATAACGTGCCTCGACACAGGACAGGAGACGCTTACTGGCGGGCGCATTAAGCAGTTGGAAAAACTCTTGGCCAAGGATAAGTACTTTATGCTCACCTATGGGGACGGCGTTGCGAACGTAGACCTGAAGGAAAACCTGGAGCAACACGTGAAGAGTGGGAAGTCAGTGACCATGACAGGGGTCCCACCACTTGCTCGTTTTGGGGAAATCCACCTCACCAAGCTTGGCTCAATTCGATTCTTTGAGAAGCCGATGGTCACAAATGCACTTATCAACGGGGGCTATATGGTTGTTAATACATCACTTTTAAAGCAGCTCCCGGATGACCCATCGCTCAATTTTGAAACTCAGATACTCCCAAAGCTTGCAGAGGCAGACGACCTCCACGTTGTTCCGCATCGAGGATACTGGCAGTGCATGGACACCGTACGAGATATGGATGTTCTAAATGCGCAGTGGGTGGGCGGCACTCCACCTTGGAAGATATGGAAGTAAAAAAGGCATTCTGGAAGAATCGCAGCGTCCTTGTTACCGGCGGTAGTGGCTTTGTAGGTTACTGGCTCGCATCAACGCTCGCTTCATACGGCTCTAAGGTGCACGTACTAGACCCTTGCCCGCTGCCGAGCTTTAGCGTAATCAAAGGTCTCAGCCCAAAAAAACTGTCATACCACAAGGGTGTGTCGACCCAGTCTGCGTTGGTCACAAAGCTGCTGCGTGAGCACAAAATACAAACGATTTTCCACCTCGGAGCAGAGGCAATAGTCAGTCGTGCGAATGCAAAACCTGCTCATGCGCTCACTCGCAACATCCAGGGTACATGGGTGCTACTAGAGGCGGCACGCAGCACGCCCGTCACTGAGGTTGTCGTAGCATCAACCGACCACGCATACGGCCAGCACACCAAGCTCCCGTTTCGGGAGGACTATGCACTTCGTGGCGAGTATCCGTACGACGTATCTAAGTCTTGCACCGACCTCATTACGCGTATGTACGCAAAGACATACGGCCTCCCTACTGTCATCGCGCGCTGTGGCAATATCTATGGCGGCGGCGACATGAACGGGACTCGTCTTATCCCAGATGCATTGAGGGTGCTGCACAAGGAAGATGTGTTTAGTGTGCGGAGCTCAGGCAAGTTCCTGCGGGAGTATGTGTACATCACCGACGCAGTCAGCGCCTACATTGCACTTGCAGAACAGCTTCAGTTGAAGCAGCTCCACGGAGAGGCGTTCAACTTTGCTGCAGGAAAGCCGCTCTCCGTCTTAGGCGTTCTCGACATGCTGGGAGCTACCGCAAAGAAGCCGCTCCGGTACGAAGTGCTTAACACTGCCCGCCACGAGATCCTAAACCTCAGCCTCGATGCTACGAAAGCCCGCCGCACGCTGGGCTGGAAGCCAAACGTCGACCACAAACGAGGTCTCGCTCTGACTGAGCGCTGGTATCGTGACTACTTTACGCAGGGCGGAAAGCTCCAGTAAGTACTGCCTCAATAAGAGTGTCCTGAAGACGCATATTCTCCAAGACTGCCCTTACCCCCACAAGGGGCTCTGCTGTGCCCCCTACTGCAGCGACAAATCGCTGTATAGACACCTTGAGAGGGTCATCGATTTGGTGCATAGTCCCATCTAGCATGAGCGCCTGAGTGTATCCGTCTCCTACGACTCTCTGGAATGTACGATCGTTTATGGAAAAGCCGAGCTCGCGTGGTCGATCTACCTTATGCGTGAAATCGTATCTAACCGAAGTACTTACGGCAGCATTTGCGTAACGGAACTGGACAGAGATTGCACCTCTTGTATTCAGTAGTACCACTATCGCGTCGGCCACTCCACCTGGAACCAACTCGACAAGAAGGCTATTGGCGTGAGAGAGGTGCTCCTCAAGCATCTCGGACGGCTCCAGAGCAGCCGGCTCTGATAGCCAAGAAAAGGAACGCATAGTCTCAGACGGAACCAAGCTACGCACTAGAGGGAGGACTGAAGGCCATTGGGTATTTACTGTTGCCACAAGGCCATTCTTTGTCGCAAGCAACAGAAGCTCTTCGGCAGGTGCGGTGTTCCGTGTGGGCGCAACAGAAACAAAAGGCTTTTCGCAAAGCACGTGCTTCCCTGCTTCCAAACACTTCATCGCAAAAGCGAAGTGTGTGGATGGTGGTGTGCAAATACTTATCGCATCAAGACGCTCATTGGCGAGCAGCACATCCAGATCAGCATACGCCCGAGCCGCTGTACCATAAAGCGCGTTAACTCGATCTGCCGCCACTGCTGCCGAGGCTGCAGTACTACCCAAGATCGCTGAGAGCTCTGCACCCGATTGCACCAGCTCCCGCGCGTGGAATATGCCTATGCTACCAGCACCAAGGACTGCGACGCGGAGCGCCATTAGACTTCTGAATTACGGACGATTTTAAAGTCAGGTAGTGGGATAACAAAGTCAGACTTGAGGCCTCGTGCCTTAAGTTGCTGCATAATCGGCTTCGCATAGTGCCAGGCCATAATCACCACATACGCAGGCTGCTCCTTGAAGAGTCGATCTTCGTCAACCACAGCAATATGCTTGCCAGGGAGGTAGAGCCCCATTTTGAGTGATGCTGGCTGCTCAGCCAAGTATGGTATTAACTCAGAATCAACGCCGTAGTAGTTAAGCAGCGTTGCGCATCGCCCTGGGCATGACTTACCAACGATAGAGGTACCGGCGTTCTTCGTTTCAAGGAGGAAGGTCATAAACTCAAGACGTGCCTTGCGCACACGCTCTGCGAAAGCTTGGTATGTCTCAAGCTTGCCGAGCCCAGCGTCCTCCTCTACCTTGAGCAGCTCGGCCACACGTGGCGATACGGTGTGCCCCTTGCCCTTGGTTACATACACACGAATGTTTCCCCCGTAGCGGTCCCCACGCTCAACATCTGTTAGCGTAAAGTCATATTGCTCGAACAAACGAGAGAGCGAGGTGAGCGAGTACGTCCTGAGGTGCTCGTGGTAGATAGTGTCAAACTGACCGCCCTGAATAACGTCGAGCAGGTAGTGCGTCTCCGAAACAAATACGCCGCCATCCTTAAGGAGCGTGTGGGCTCCCATAATGAACTCGCCCAAGGTCTGCATGTGCGCAAACGTGTTTGTTGTCACAACAACCGAGGCAGCGCCGTGCTTCTCACGTATTGCCTCAGCAGTCTTAATATCAAAGAAGGCTTGTATGGTCTCGATACCTCGGTCTCGAGCATACTGCCCAACGTTGGTTGGCTCTACGCCGACCGTCTTGATCCCCGTGTCTGCAAAACCAGCTAGGAGGGTTCCGTCGTTCGAGCCGACATCGACTACCAAATCACCTGCTTGTAGTCCAAACTTTTCAATTAGGTCATGCGCGATCTTGCTCTGATACTCAACGAGCTCCTTGGTAACACCGCTCTTGTATGGATAGTTAGGGAAGTAGATCTCAGCGCCGTTGACGCAATAATCGATTTGTACGCCTGTACAGGACGCGCACCACACCATGCGGAGTGGGTACGCAGTTTCTGGCTCATCGAGCTTTTCCTTGGGGAGCATCGCATCGCAAGGTGGCTGGCTTCCGAGATCCAGAATGGTATGCAGGTCGTCTGAGTTACAGATCTGGCATCGAGATATGTGGCCGTTCGCGACTGCGTGGTGCACAGGATATGGTTGCGACATGAGCATCAGTATAGTACTCAGTTATACCAAGCGCAACGGCGAGCAATTTGGTAGACTAATGTGGATGACAAAAGACGTGCAGTACGACGCGGGGACCTCGTACCTAAAGGAGCTTCTGAAGCGCTTCCCCCGATTCTACCGCTCACTCGTGTACCTCTTTGGTGGGCAGCCGCAGAACACAACAGCATACGCATTCGCTGAGCGATTCCCCACCGGAGCACGGATCCTCAATGTTGGCTCTGGATCGAGGCGCCTTCCGAATGCAACCAATATTGATGTATTCGCCTATCCCGGGGTCGACATCGTATCGGACGCAGAAACACTTCCGTTTGAAGATGCAGCAGTCGATGCGATTGTGTGCGACAACGTGCTCGAACACACACGACGCCCCCACAAAGTTGTGGCTGAATTTATTCGAGTACTTAAACCCGGTGGACAGGTATACGTTGCTGTCCCCTTTGTAGTGCCATACCATTCATCCCCCGGTGACTTTTATCGCTGGAGCGAAGAAGGGCTCCGCGAGCTACTGAAGGATTTCAAGGAAGTTGAGCTTAAAATTCAATACGGCCCATCGGCCGCATTTACCATGGTGCTCTCGGAGTGGCTTGCGCTCTTACTATCTTTTAACTCACGAACAATCTATACAATGGTGCACTTGTCGGTGACCATACTCACTGCGCCACTGAAGCTTTTTGACTACATTCTAGTACATTACAAGGGCGCACACGCGATGCCACTCGACCTCTACTTTATCGGCTCAAAGCGAACTGAATAGCAGCACGAAGCACTTGGGCGCGAGCGTCCCACGTATACGTGCGCGCTGTGGCCTGTGCACGACCCACCTTTCCTTGCCGCTGCGGATCGTTTAGGGCTTTTTGTACTGTCTCAGCAAGAGATTTAGGGTCGTCAGGCGTAAAAAACCACACCGCATCGTCTCCTACTACCTCACGTATTGCCGGCACATCCGACGCAACAACGAGTGCCCCGCTCTGGAGCGCCTCAAAGAGCTTCATGGGACTCGAGTACGTACTCCAGTTTAAAAACTGTGCACTGTTCGGTACTACCACAACATCTGATACTGCAAGTATTTGCCTCGCCTCAGTCGGAGTTTTATCTTTAACAACAAGCGTTGTCCCGGGTATGTCTTTTGCCGCAAACTCGACTGTCTCCACCCCCTTTCCTGGTCCACGCGAGCCCGCATAGGAGACAACGAGTCCTTCCGGCAGACCAAGCTCAGCTCTGGTCTTTATGACTTTTAGTTGGTCGACCGCATCATGCGCAATAAATATCTTGCTCCAGTGCACACCTACTCGCACGTACGCACTACGCAACGACTCGGTAATAACGACTACAGCGCATGCACGACGTGCCACAAACGCAGAGATCCATGTTGGAGCAGCGTGTGCTTCATACACAAACTTTCTACCAAGGAGTATGTACTGAAGTAACACCAATGCGTCGCGCGAATACAGTATGGTGTCTTTGTCCCAGAAATGTTTTACAAATCGTGCCTGTTCAGAAAACCACACTAACGACGCACTGAAACCGAGGCGGCCAAGTCGCACCCAGTCAGGAGTAAACAGTTTAATCAGTGGGAATTGTGTTTCAATACCGTAATACGTAAACGGATCTGTAGTAATTCCAGTGCGTCGAGTAGGAACGACGAGAGTTACGTCTACTCCAGCGCGCTTGAGCGCTTCGCACGTTTTCATTATCTGTATGCCATGCGCACGTTCGGTGGGTATTCTGATGAATGCTAGGTACAAAAGTTTCATACTAGACAGAGATATTATGTGCATCGAGCCATGCAAGAACCACGAGTACTGCCCACAGCGGCTGGTAGTGGTACGAACGTTTTTCAATGTGCGCCGCGTGTAGGGCGCGGACCGCATCTAAATTAATGAGCGATGCGTAGCGCGAGTCATTAAAGTAGCGCTCCGCAAGCTGTATAAACTCTGGGGTTCGCAGCCACTTTGCGCCTGGAGAAAACCATCCCCGTTTTGGACCATTAAAAATCGCCTGCGGAAGTACTGGTCGAAACGCGTCCTTAAGAATTCGTTTTGTTGCAAACGGTGAAACTAAAAATTTAGTAGGGAGTGCATGTGCCACCGCTCGCACCTCAAGATCAAGAAGCGGCACTCGCGCCTCTAGAGATGCGGCCATGGTCATAGCGTCGGTACGTAAAAGTGCCTCATCTACGAGCCACATGTGTTCATCTGCGCGCATAAGTGCGCGCACTCCTTTCTCATTTCTAAAATACTCTTCGAAGAACTTCCGCGTGTCTACTGTGATGCCTGTAACTATGTCGTTCTGCTCCATAAGCTGCAGGTAACGCTCAACACCCCGAAGGTGGAGTGCGCTCAGTGGATGCGGTAGGAGTCGTGCGATAGTCTCAGGAATAAGTTTCGACGCATACTCGGCCCACAGAGACTTTTGGTACCTATCGTACCCACCAAAGAGTTCGTCCCCTCCGTCACCAGTAAGCACAACGGTTGCGGTCTCTTTTGTTTTTTGCGAAAGATAAAGTTGCGCAAGAGCCGTTGCGTTTGCCACGGGCTGGTGCATTTTAGAAACCATGGTTCCGAAAAGTCCTGCGGCATCCTGAGACGAGATTTCAAACTCATGATGAGTGGTACCAAATTTCCTTGCAGACTCTCGAGCACGATTTGCATCGCTGTTAAACTTTTCATCTTCTCCATGATTCTCTAGAGCGAAGCGTACAGAATAGGTATTTATCGCGGGATGCACCGAAGATGCTACCGCGGCCACTATGGACGAATCTACTCCGCCTGAGAGAAAAAGCCCTATGGGTCGGTCAGAAACGAGCTGTCGAGTTACTGCACCTTGCACCATGTTTCGCACTGCTTCGACCGCGTCCGTATACGCACCTGAAAAAGGTTTTAGTTCTGGTAACTTAATCTGCTTATGCGACAGTGCGCCTTTTGTATACACAAGCACTTCCCCAGGTAAAACGCGCTGCACACCCTCTATAAGCGTCAGTGGGCTCGGCACATAGAGGAGTCGGATGTAGTGCGCGAGTGCCTCTTTATGCACCCGTCGAGGTACCACTTCTAGAAGCGCCGTTGTGTCAGATGAGAACCACAGTTCTTTTTCGTACACTGCATAATAGAGTGGCTTAATACCGACAGGATCGCGCGCAAGCACAAGCTCGTCTCGTTCGTGATCGTAAAGTGCGAACGCAAACATACCGTTAAGTTTAGAAAATGCCTCAGTTCCCCACTTTGCATACGCTGCAATAACAACCTCCGCGTCACCATCGCTTTCGAAATGAAACCCTACTAACTCTTCCTTTAGCTCTCTGAAGTTATAAATCTCGCCATTAAATACGAGTGAGTACCTACTGAGTCGATGCATGGGCTGCATCGATCGCTCTGAAAGGTCGATAATGGCGAGACGATCGAAACCGAGCGTTACTCTGCCGTTCGTCCACACCGCAGTTCCATCAGGACCGCGGTCGCGAGTATGTGTATTCATCCGTGCCACCACATCTTCGTGACTTCCCGTAGCTCCGTTAATTGCGCACATGCTACTTTAGCAACTCCTTCCAAATCCGATTCAGCCCATAGAAGTAGAATTTTGCTCGTGAGGGGTTCGTATAGTGTCGCACCACAATAGCGTCTGTGAGCTCGCCCTTAATGATGTAGGTGTTATCCGGCAGAAGCTCGTAGTCCATAGACCACGAGAGCCAAGCCTGATCTCCAAACCGCTTGTTGATGTAGTCGCACTTTTCGAGAAACGCCTCCAATGTGTGTGGATCCATTTGGTCCTCTCTGTAGAAAGCGATGCCATCGTTAGGAAGCGAGGTCTTGTCATCTGTTTGCGTGCCATCACGGAATATCATCCGCACATACTCACCATTTGATGCGAGGAGTGGCTTGGGCACACCTGCGCGCAGAGACTCCATAATCTCCTTAGGTTCCTTAAACCACAAGAGGTCGGAGTCGATAAAAAGTCGGTACTTCTTTCCTGAGAGGAAGTGGTAATCAATAATTCGTACCTGAAACTTCTTATACGTCTCACGGAACTTCTTCAACACCGGGTAGTCAGCGATCAGATGCCCGTGCTTTGCTAGGAAATTTCGTTTGTCCTCAAACCGAGCGCTTGGAAAGAGGCGCCGAAGTACCTTCTGATGACGCTCGCCCAGTGTTCCATCGGAATGAATAAACAATTGTCCGCGTTCAGGAAAAACGCGATACATACTCGCCAACGACCAGATCGCCATTAGGAAATCTCGCTCTCCAAAAAGAATGTGCATCGAGAAATCGTTTCGAGTCTGTGGTCGCTCTATTGGGCTCGTGCGGTACAGGATGCGGGGCGCAATTACGTACCGCATATAGAGATACGCAAATCCTTTCCTATAGTACCAGAATGCCTTAAAAATAAGCCGCAAATGCTCTCGAAGGGATCGCATTTTCATGTATTTGACTATATCACAATGACAAAAACGTTCCTTACCTTAAGGAAAGTGCGCCTCTGCATTTGCCATAGCTCGTGTTTGGACAAGTGCAGTTACTTGATGCGCCGCCCGCACACAGTTTGCAACCTTTCCAGAAAAGATCTGAATACACCGATCGCTCACACGATTTACAATTGTGGGTCGCGCATCCGTGTTCTCGATCTTTGGGAGTACTGTTCGAATAGTAAAGAAAGACCCGACGTGTTCAGCAGCGCGCAATGCCGGTATGTATGCCGTACCTGATTCAATAAAATGCTGCCATTTTGTGCCAAGAGGTTTATTGATCAGACCCTTATTGAGGTACGGTAGAAGCGCTATGGGCACATCAGGCTTTAAGCCTATGTTCGTTGCGTGTATAGCATGAACCACATTTCCTAATATAAAGAGATCTGATCTACCGTATGGATCGATGCACATAAACGGACCGTCCATTATTACGACACCACGTATAGGGAATGTGTTGGGCATTCGCACCACCGGTTTCTCACAAACCTCAAACTGAAAGTTAGTCGCCGCGACCAACTCTGGGAGGTCGACGGTATTTAGATCTGCATATGTTGCAATCACTATTTGATCATACGAATCGAGTACGTGCGCGGTCGGTTCAGTTGAGAGCTGTATCTCGACACCACATTTGTTCAACGATTGGCGCACTAAAGCTACGAGTATGTCTACATCGTAATGAGACTCGGTCGCCTCAATTACCACGTCGAGCATGTACGTTGCTAGATACTGAGATGCATCAGTAACACGATACGGAAGTTTATGTGCATCACAAAAACGAATGTACTCGTCTGCAGATGTCAAACTTCCTGTTTTTGCTATTCCGTAGATAGTAGGAAGTCCATCAATAACCGAGGGCATGTATTCCTTACGAAATTGAATTTCGGCTTCAATGATACTGAATACTGTCTCACTACTGCGCGGGTAGTGATATCCTCGATGTAGTCGATACTGGTTGGCGCGCGATGCACAAAGCATGAGATCTGCTTCCCTTTCAAAGAGAGTCACAGAGTGACCTGCTTTTGCTAAATGTATTGCAGTGGTACAACCAAATATTCCTCCGCCAATTACTGCAACCCGCATGAATTTCACGAATTGTACAATGAGAGTAACTTTCTCGCGAGCGCTGGTAAATTATGTCGATGAATAACCTCCTCCCTGACTTGCACGCGCAAGCTCGCAAAATCTGGCCGCGCCAACACTTCCCTAATCTTAGCGGCCATGGCCACAGCAGTGCCCTCCTCAACAAAAAGCCCGAGAGGCTCCAAAATGGGCCTAAACGCTCGATTCGTAGTTATAGGTATAGTGCCCCCTGCCATTGCCTCTAGAACTGCCTTATCAACTGAGTTGGTCGTCGAAGCATTCAGAAATATGTCTGCAGTAGAAACTGCCTCACGTACAAAATCGCTCGACTGTGGCCCCAAATATCGAATATCTTCAATCTTTGCTAGAAGCTCGACCCGATCCACATAGGCGCTATCTGTTGCAACTCCACCGCCACCAATAATGCTTGCTCGTAGTGGCACACCTTCATTCTTAGCAATACTAAGCGCTTCTATGAGCAACTCAAGTCGCTTGGAAGGTGTCACGCGCCCTGCGGTAAGAATCAAGTATTCACCATACTGATGTCGATCTCCAGGCTTGTAGTATTCAGTGTCAATGCCATGCCCGAGATATGCTATCTTCTGGCTTTTAATAAGCAGACTCTCTGCATTTACTGTTGCAGCTTTATTGACCAAAGCGAGCGCAAATCGAAGCCTCATACTTACTGTGCCGTGCACATACCACAAGACCACTTGAGTCTGCCGGAGCACCCACCACCAGCTCCCTGCGATTACATACTCTGGGTTCATGTGACAAAAGACACTGTCATACCTGCCTGAGAACCACACAATGAGCGAGAGGAACTTTACGTACCTGGCTAGGCGTGATGACCCGCCTTCTTTACCTAGACTAAAGACGGTTACGTTTTCGGGCAACGAGTACTGCCCGACCTCGTTTGCTATTACCAGTACTTCATCGCAGTGTTTTGCAAACTCCTCAATCCAACGGACAAAAAAACCAAGGTTTGAATGGTTTTGATCTACTGCCTGAGTGACTATAAGAAGTTTCATGTACCGCAGTGTTGTAAGAGCTGTTGGTATGCGGTGAGGTACGACGCAAAATCTCCGCGCGTACTGCGCAGGTGCTCCGCAGCTTTATGTGCTGCAACATTACGATCAGGAGTAAGTGCGTATTGCATAGCCTTCACTAAATCGTACTGGACTCCCGTCGTTATCGTGACAATGTCCGAAGGTAATTCTGGCGCAACCCCCACATGAGTCGACACTATGGGACAACCCGCAAGTGCTGCTTCAACGAGGACCATACCGTATCCCTCAAATGCTGACGTGAGCACAAAACAGTTAGCGTGCTGATAGTACGCTGACACGTCGTTCCTCCACCCTATAAAGTGCACGCGGTCGTGTACACCGAGCTTTTTTGCGCGCGACTCAAGATTTGCACGCAGTGGCCCGTCTCCGACAATATAGAGATGCGCTTCTGGGATTCCTGTAAGTGCCTCGATAGTGAGGTGTACCCGCTTTTCAGGAGCAAGACGGCCCACAACAAGGAGTCGTGGGTGTGGCCCATACTCAGGAGGGCATGGTAACTCTGTCGCGTATGTGCCTACGTCTATAAAAATAGGGAGTACGGCTATAGGTGCCTTGGTAAGGCGTGCGGCTTTCTCTTTTATGCGTGCCGACACCACTCGCACCCCCGTCGCCCGCCTGAGGACATACGGAGCAAGGATGGTACCTACCCACCCCCACGTGTCAGTGTGAATCTGAATCTGTATTGCCTTCTTTCCTGACAAAACCGCAATCAATCCTGTCCAAAGCGGGTCTTGTGCAGAAATAACATCTGCGCCCAAGGTTCGACTCAGGTACAGTATTCTAAAAAAGTTTATTACCTTCGACCCGCCTCCCGGATAGACGGCAGTGACATTTTCTGACAATTGCACCCGCCTTTCCTTTCCAACTCCTGCAATTACTACAAACAACGACTCACAAATAGTCCCGTAGGAGCGCATCCTGCTCTGCGAAGATGTGCCGTCCTCGAGTATGGTCCTGTCGGTGGAGAGCATTATGACGCGCATAGTTTTTTGAAAAGTGTCGCAGTCTCTGTCGCGACGCGAGTGTCGGTGTACGTTGAGATTTTCTTCGACGCTTCCTGCACCATACGAGTATAGACCGCTTTGTCAGTCAAAAGTTTTGTAACTCGTTTGCCCAGCGCATCAGTGTCGTTCGGCGACACTAAGTAGCCCGTTACTCCGTCATCAATGATTTCTGGATTCCCTCCCACCATGGTGGTCACCACAGGCGTCCCCACTGCCATGGTTTCAAGGATGAGATGGGAGAATCCTTCATACGAGGTGTTAAGCACAAATACATCTGCCGCCCGTATATATCGCATCAGTGCCTCGTGGTCTACTGCACCGGCAAAAATAACTCGCTCAGCCACACCCCGCTCATTCGCCAACTTCTCTAACTTTTCAAAATCAGGTCCGTCTCCCACGATAAACAGTGTAAGCTCGGGATCTTTTTTCTGGAGCCGTGCAAAAGTCTTAATAACCACATCAAAACCCTTCCATGGAACAAGGCGTCCTACGGAAATAATAAGCTTTCCTGAAAAGTGAAGCACGCCTCGTATGGTTTCTTTTTCTCCCACATCAGCAATCGAAACTCCGTTATAAATAACACTCATCTTTTCATTCGGAACTCCCCATCCACCAATAATCACTCCGAGATACTTTGATGGCACAATGACGTGGCTCGCGGTGCGTGCAACTACCCTTTCGCACCAGCGCATGAATGTCGGAATGAGGTCCACTTCTGCTTTTTGAAACTCCTCTATGGTGCCTGAATATCCGAAACGCTGACGCGCCTGCTCCCACGCGTAGTCGCCCACCACCTTTACTACAAACTTCTTAGACCTAACAAATGCTGCGATACGTGCAGGAACTCCTACTGAAAACGGGTCAAGCGCAACAACCAAGTCAACATCCTTACACCTTCTGAAAACAGTCCATGCATAGACGAGGTGTCGAATGGCTTTAGGGTACTTGCGCACCTCCCTAAAGGGCGCCACGTCGACGGTAACCCCCTCCTTGGGCAACAGGGCCTCGAGTAGAGCAGCGTAGGTCGCCGGCCCCCCTATTTCAGGCGGGTAAAGCCCTGTAGCCACCAAGACACGCATGAGGGCACTATAGCAAAAACCACCTAGCTCGGCTCAGGGTACTATGTGAAGTATCCATGAGAATCGTCATTGCCACCCCGCTCTACCCACCGGACATTGCCGACCCTGCACCGTACGCAAAAGAGCTAGCACGTCGACTTGTAGGCGGTGCGGACGTTACAGTGGTCACCTACAGCACTATTCCAGAACAAGTTCAAGGCGTTAAAATTATCTCTATACCAAAACACAGCTTTGTACTAATACGTGTCTCCCGTTTTATTTTTGCACTACTCCGTACATCTATTGGCGCCGATATGCTCTATGTTCAAACCGGCATCTCTAGTGAGCTGCCCGCAAGTATCGTCTCTTCACTTCTTAAAATCCGAGTACTCATACGCATTGACAGTGGTAACGCTGAGAAGCAAGCTCATAAAGGACTACTCGCAGATACAGTACGTCGTTTCCTTATATGGCGCGCACGTGCAGTCGTCAAAAACAACGAACAACTAGTTCGCCCGGAAATACTCCCGCTTGAAGCACGGCCTGATGATGCGCTGGCACTATACGATCAAGCGTGGGCGCAACACGTAACCGACATACTTACAGCATGAATACTGCCACACAAGAGTGGGAGGCCTACGTCGAGAGTGAGCGCGCACTACTTACTCCGATACTTACAGCACGTGGTTACACACTCGACGAGACTCAGCCTCACCTCAAGGGTGAACGATATTTGCAACAAGCTATCAGCAGTACATCTGGTCCAAAAATAATTCTTATCGGCAAACGGGCGTCGGACAATGCACGCGTAGTTATTAAAGCAACTACCAACAAAAATGGCGCGGCTGAGATTGAGCACGAACGACTCTGCCGCACCGCACTCACACAGATTGTATTTGCCTACCGCACCTTTTATGCACCAACCGAACTCGACTACTTTGTAAAAAAAGGAATGACAGTCAGCGTACAAGAGTTTATCGAACAAGACTCCACCTTCCTCGAACGCCCACTCGCCGAACAATTCGCAATCGCCTTGAACGGATTCAAAATCCAGGAGGGTGCGCATGCCACGACCTACGGGCACCTAAAGCGTATTAGTAAAATTTTTCCTATATGGAAAGCGAAAGATTACCTCCTTGCAGCAGAAGGATTTGGTCCTAGTACTGAGGCATTCAAAGCACTTACTGCTGGTACAAGGCAGATTGAACAGTACTGTGGATTCCTTACGCACTCTGATTTTGTGCCACACAATATCCGCGTGCGCGACAACAAGCTCTACCTTCTTGATCACTCAGCCATCCGGTTCGGAAATAAGTACGAGGGGTGGGCACGATTTATAAACTTTATGGTGCTTTATAATCCGCCACTTGCAGATGCACTCCTCGCGTATGTGCGCGAAAATCGAACCCCAGAGGAATCTGAATCGCTTCGTCTTATGCGCATCTATCGACTCGTTGAAATACTGGCCTACTATCGAGGGGTGTTGAGTAGGTCTGAGGGTAATCTCCTTGACCTTAATCAGGCTCGGATTTCATTCTGGAGCGAAGCGCTTCAATCAATACTAAATAACTCTCCACTTAATACGCAAATACGCGAGCAATACATACAAGCACGAGACTCGCTACGCTCAGAAGATGAGAAGAGACGACAGATTGGGCTCCACTAGAGCGGAGGAATCAACCCCAACGTCCTCCACAGGGGCGCAGTGGGAACAAACTGATCCGGGTCTCGCTCAAGCATTCTACTCAACTCTGTAGGATCTACCCATTTAATTGCTGAGACCTCATCTTCCTGAAGCACAAAATCTTCGCACGCTCGGTCAATAGAACATGTATACCATTGCGCGAAATGGTTTGACTGTTTAGTTTTAACTCGCACCTTGCTTCCTGGCCGTAGGTCTGAGCGACTAATGGCCAGGCCAATCTCTTCTGATGCTTCCTTGATGATGTTCGACTCATAATCCTCTCCCTCGTCTACAGTCCCCGCAACAGCAGCGCTCCATTTACCAGAAGCAGTGGCCTTCTTAGAAGAGCGTAATGTGAGAAGTACCTGTCCTTGAGAGTTTGTAATCCACAAGACAGATTTTCGGCCTATATCGTCTGCGCTTAATTCGCTACGCTCCTTAAAGCCGACGACTACATCATCCTCATCCACAACTATTACTCGCCCCATACCTTACACGTTATACTTTTTGATAAGCGCAGCCCACTCATCCATAAATCGCTTTGACCCATCCTTATCATTACTTTCGTTTAGTAGGAATAAATTCAGGAAGGATGTTCTCAACAAATGCCTTATCTCCGGATATGCCGGCAGACTTCCCTTCTGTTGCAGCACGGTGAATTGCTTCTACATCATCTTGAGTAAGAATGTGCAGATATTTTGAAGCTCTTAGTTTGTTAAACAATTCCTGTGGAACCGTGATGTCATGGAGGTGGAAAGTTCGGAATGATGGAATTTCTGCTTTCTCTCGCTCAGAGGTTCTTGTCTTCCATAGTATTGGACTTACTGCGCCTTTATATTTGGTGGCTACTCTCACGAACTCTTCCTCGGTCAATATACCCTCAAAAACAAGATCCTCATGTAGTTCACGTACGATATCAAGCTCAAAGAACTGGTCGTCCTTTTTATTAAACTCTTCAAGAATTGATGCCACAAACTGATTCCTTGCCTCCCCAGAGGTGCGGAAGTCTTCTTTAAGTGGAACATAGAATCGAGCGTCATCGGCCTCTTCACTACTTCGGTCTTTCCGTCCAAACTCGGCCTTGTACACCCGCTCAAGATACTCTCTTCCTTCTGCTGTTACTTTTGCCCCACCTCCAAGCGCTTGATAGCGTTTGTATTCTTTTCCGTCTATAACAATGGGCTTCCCGAGGTGGGCAATATGAAATGATTCACCAGTCTCAGCGACAATAACCTGGTTGACTACGTTGATGATGGCGAAACGAACCCTCTCAGCATACTGCTCGTTATTTTTTAATGATACATTCTCCATGTTTAGTTCTCAAACTTTTTTAAAAGAATATCCCACTCATTGAGAAAATTATCAACCCCATCCTTGTCTCCTGCTTTGCTTAAACGCTGGATAATATCCAACGTCTTTCTTGCATACACATTAGGTTGAGCCTTGACGCGATCACCACGGTGAGCAGGTGCGATAATAACTATATCTTGCATAGAAGTTCCTTCATATCGTCCATCGCTTGGCGCAATGAGCACATGATGCTTAAACGAACTGTACTTTTCATCTTCGAGTGAAAGCCCGAGAGCCCTACGTGAAGCAATGGGCGCCTGAGAACCTATAGGAATTAATACAATATCTCCAATCTCACGCTCGAGACAAAGATTAAAGGCATTTTTTATCTCCCCTGCGGTGTCTTTTGCATCTAAATCTTTAACTGAGTGGGTTTCAATGAATGTTTTGAGGGTTGTGGTATTTGTTCCGCATAATTTTGCCAAATCATCAATGCGTGAGAGCGCGAGTTCGTATACAACTTCTGCTTCTTTTTTGCCATCACGCTCAGAAGCACCAGAACCCCACACAATTAGTTCTGCTTGGGTGCGCCAAGCATACTCAATTCCTCGCGGGATAGTCCCCCAAATATTTTTTGTAAAATCTCCCCACACCATCGATTCCCACTCGTGTGCTTCGGTGTGTAGTCCGTGAATTAAAATCGCTATTTTCATGCAATTAAATTATTTTAGCAAACACCTCTTGCTGCATAGTAACGGCTATTTTGTCCCAATCATAGTCACGGTCAACCATCGCACGCGCCCTCTCTGAAATCTCTTTTGCCTTTTGAGGGTTGGCGAGTACCTCTAACACCTTCTCAGCGATTGCTTTCGAATTATTAATCGGGATAATCCATGCCGTCTCACCATCCACGGCATAATCAGCAATACCACCAACACCTGTGGTGATAAGAGGAAGTCTCGAGGCAAGTGCTGAAACAAACGCGTTTCCGAGACCTTCAGTGCGGGACGGCGCAACAAAAATATCACATGCTTTACGATACAATGTCACGATCTGACGATCAACGCGACCAGTAAAAACTACCCTCTTCTTAAGCTTAAGTTGACGCACAAGATCTTTAAGCTTTGATTCATCGTCCCCATCTCCTACGGCAATAAGTTTAATGTTTTCGGGTAAATACTGAAGTGATTCAATAATGAGGTCGAATCCCTTTTGCAACACCAATCGTGAAGTGTTAACTAAAAATATGTCTCCAGGTTTTTTGCCCAATTCGCGTTTTATTTCGTCAATCTGTTCTTGTGTATAGTTTTCCTTAAAATCGTTTGGGTTCGCACCATTTTTTATAAGAAGTAGCGGACCGCGATATCCCATATCGATTGCCCAGCTACTAAGATAGTTTGAGATGCTTTGTATGATGGTCGCGCTGGTGAATGCACGTTTAAATAGAGGCCATACCGGACGCATGACTGCATTGTTGTGCTCAATACTAGTACCTTCTTGGAGGGTTAACACGTAGGGGGTCTGTGGTGAAAAAAGTTTAAAAAGAGCTGCAGGAATACCAGTTGCAAGTGGCATAACGGCCCAAATACCATGGTAGCGATACTGCGCATGCAACTGCAGTGCCTTAAATGCTCCAAAAATCTGAAAAAGATATTTATTCCACCTCAACTTACCTTGTGCATACTCTGCAAACTCGGGATCTGGGACCCCAAAGCCAACACGGTGGATAAGTATATTGCCGTAACGCTCCACACGCGGAATGTTTGAATTCCAACGGCATGTCACCATATGGAACTCAATATCCTCCGGACTGATACGGTCAGTGATTTCCTTGATTGCCGGTTCGGCACCGCCATGAAAGTTGGGGTAAAAGACGAGCGAAAAAATGAGCACGCGCTTCTTCGGCTTAAGTGTTTTCCAATCAGTTGTGTAAACGACTTTAGGTATCTCCTCTTTTTTTATTTCATCAATATAGTCAGGCAACGTATATCGTTGCCTCCAACCAAGCGAAGTAATTTTTTCAATGTCTATGGGTTCCGATGAACGGGTAGATTTAGTAGGGGCGCCGTATTCGACTTGATTACCAAACATGCGAGAAACATCGAGAAGCGTAAATGACTCCTTAGCACAGATTCCGTACTCGTCGTTTACTCCCTTTTCTCCTGCAAGAAGAATTCCATCTACGGTATCGAGCACGTGCGTAAACGGACGTCGTTGGCCACCTGATCCGTTCATACGGTTTGGCAAACCATTGAGCCAGTTTTGATGAAAAATCTCAATCAACGTACCATACTGGTCGCCACGCTCGCGTGGCCCATACACGTTGTTAAAGTACACGATCGAGTATTGCAGCTCGAACCATCTCGAGTATTGTGCGACAAGATCGGTAAGAGAGGCTTTGCCCCAAGTGTATGGCGCGAGATCTTTGCCCGCAACACCATCCTCCAGACGATGATGAGCAAACTTGGTTGACGAACCAGCATATACGAGCTTCGCACGCTTATCCCGCCAATACTCTAGCACTGCCAGTGAGCCAAGGATGTTGAGATCAAACGTAACTGATGGCTCCGCAAGAGAGTGACGAACTCTTGAATACTCCCCCAAATGGTAAATAATGTCGGGGTCTTCGGGGATTAGCTTTGCAATGTCTTTGGTGTGGCCTTCTCGATATTCAACACCAGCAACGTGGTTGTCACGCGAACCCGTAAAATAATTGTCGAGCGATATAACCCTATACCCCTCTTTTACCAGGCGCTCACATAGATGGGATCCAATAAACCCCGCCCCACCTGTCACTACAGCAAGCTTCTGAGCCATTCTATACACTTTACTCTTTAACCCGCTCTACGGCAACGATGGTAAAGGTGCGGTGCTGACGCATACGCCGTGCACGAATGAGTGTATAGCTTACAACTGCCGTGAGTGCTGCGAGCCCAACGTACCACATCATATAAGAAGCGGTGCAACAAACAGAAGAGCTTTGAGCTCATCCTCGGGTAGCTCACGCGTCGACTGCGCGGAGACATGAGGTGGCGGTGGAGCAGTTGGAGGTGGTGCTTTTGTCGGAGCGGGTGGTGG
>CAYTKJ010000004.1:0-39038 GCA_964438675.1 uncultured Candidatus Saccharibacteria bacterium | reverse complement strand
CCCCACCCCCTGTCAATACGCACTATCTTGGCTTATCCAAAGGCTTTTCCACCACCTTATGCACAAGGCAAAACCCCCCGACGTACGTCGGGGGGTTTTAAATCCACCAATACCAGAGCTAGTTCTTGTGGGTGATATCGCCCTTAAGCTTCTCGATGTAGCGAGCGGCAGCTTCCTGGCCACCGAGACCAAATGCGAGACCGAGTGCAAGTGAGATCGCGACCACGACACCCGTAAAGAGTGTTTGCACAAAGGCAGTTGCAACCTGCAGTTGATCAAGTGCTGCGAGGATCGCAAAGATCCAAATCGCCCACTTAACAACAGTGCCGGCAAAGCCTGCAGTGCGAACTTCTGCCGCGCGCGCTGCACCAACGACGACGTTCTTTGCCGCCTCAGCAAGTACGGCACCAACAACCACAAAAAGTACTGCGACAATAACCTGCGGGAGGTACGAAAGTACTACCGAGGTAATGAACACGTTTACTTGTGAGAGACCGAGGACGTCAAGTGACGCCACCAAAAATCCGATGATAACAAACCAACGAACCAAAAAACCGAGGAACGAGCCGACGTTAAACGAAAAGCCAGCGCGTTCAACAGCTTCGTTAAGACCAGTCGACTTAAGTGCTGAGTCGAGCTTGATGCTCTTTACAATCTGCTCGACAACCTTGCCAAGCGCTGAGCCGATAAGCCAGCCAACGACAAAGATAATGACTGCGACAATAATGTTTGGGATATACGCCACCACACCGTACCAGAGATTCTGGAACGATACGGTGAGTACATTAGCCCATGTTTGAATAAGCATTGAGGTACTTTTAATACTAAAAATTGTAATGAGTAGCCGACCGCTACCCACTCATAGAATACCATCTCTACACCCTGCCTATGACCACCCTGTGCCTAAAGTCGAAGACGTCTCGGAGCATGCGGTCAAAGCCTTCACGTCGAGCCAAGTACTCCCCCACTTCTAAGACCACATACCGTATTGGCACTGCGGTGACTGATTCAAGCTTCTTAACCGCCTTTGCAATCCGCTCGTCATGAATACGTTTAGTAACTACGAGCAGGTCTACCGCGCCCCGTGTTTCATTAGCCAAGGCACCAGCAACCACCACAAGGAACGGCGAGAGCGGTTTGAACACCTTAAGCACAGTTGCGTCCGGAGGTGTTGTTACATCAATAATAAAGTTCTGAATAGTAAATGAGCCAGGGTGGTCACTATTCCACAGGTAGTGAGTGCCCGCACGCTCACGCACTGACCGTAAAAGCTTAAGACGTGCAAGCGCCTTCACTTCTCCCACTACTCCAGCGCGCGGCGCACCAAGAAGAGACGCAACCCGCGCAGGTACAAAGTGCATATCTGGCTGGAGTGCAAAAAACTTAACGAGTTTAATCCGAAGTGGGTTTTGAAACAGTTTTGAGAGCTCTTGGAACATAGCTCGCCCATTCTACCCACCCACACTAAAAAAACAAAATCCCCACTGCCTGGGGATTTTGTGTCCTAATTGTTCGATATCCGATCTCGAACATTACAGAAGTTCCACCTTTCCTCCAGCACCCTCAATGGCTGCCTTAAGAGCGTCTGCGTCTTCCTTCTTCATACCCTCCTTCATCATCGCTGGTGCGCCGTCGACCAAGTCCTTTGCCTCCTTAAGGCCAAGTCCGAGTGCCTCCTTTACTACCTTGATGACTGCGATCTTTGTAGCACCACCGTCAACCAACTTTACGTTGAATGTCGACTTTGCTTCACCCGCATCAGCTGCTGCTGCAGGACCCGCTGCTGCAACTGCCGTAGCCGAAACTCCCCACTTCTCCTCAATCGCTTTTACGAGCGTGTTGAGTTCAAGTACGGTCATCTTTTCTACTGCTGCAATAATTTCGTCTTGTGTCATATATTAGTTTTTAGTTTTTGCCACTTCAGCTAACCCAATAGCGAAACGCTGAATTGGCGAATTGATAATGTTTGCGAACATACCACGGAGCGCCTGTACTCCTGGGATAGACGCGACCACTTTGGTCTCATCCATCGAGAGATACTTACCATCAAGGAAGCCTCCAAGGAAGCCGAGCTTCTCCTTAAACTTCTTAACGAACGTCTGTAGGGCTCGCGCTGGAGCGGTTAGGTCATCGCCTTCGGTAAGGTAGGCAAAAGCTACCTCACCAGTAAGTGCTGGCTCGTCGCCAGACAAGTTCTTGTCAGCGAGTGCACGCTTCAGGAGCGTCTTTTTAACGACCTGGTACTTTACCTTCTCTTTCTTGAGCTCAGCGCGAAGTTCGTTAACTTCTGAAACGGTGAGTCCCTTAAAAGAGACAAAGACGCCAGACACCACGTGTTTAAGCGCACTGTCGAGTGCCGTCAGGATTTCTGCCTTTTTTTGTTTTGTAATTGCCATAACTAGTTGTTAGGGTTTAGCCACTAGGGTCTAGTGACAGCACGAATCTGAGATACGACCTCGACAGGACTTCTGGTACCCTATACCCTACTGGCTAGTGGCTACCTGCCTGTGTTCTTGAGCCGTGCTGGGGCTATCCTACCACACCACCCTGCAGATACACAAGAATAGTGAACGCGGCCGCTATGATGACCGTGAAGACTACGAGGAACTTAAAAAACTCCGGCGTGAACATTAAGGGAGATTAGAGAGCTCGCTGTTAAAACTCTGCACAAGTTCCAGATTGCCTGATGCGCGCGCGAGCACTACCGCCTTTTCAAAGTACGTTCGTGCGAGTGCCGGACGCCCAGTGTCTCGATAAAAGATAGCGATGCCGGCAGGTATTCCTGGGTCATCGGGGAAAAACTCAGAGGCCTTTTTAAGTATATCCACCGCGGCTGTTGTGTCTTTCTTATATGAGTAACGGTACAGGTCAAACAATTCATAGTACGCTTCAGGGCGCGCTGGATTAGCCTCTACCGCCGCAAAAAAGTACTGCTCTGCCTTTTCATACTGCTTGAGTTCAAAGTGGTGGAGTCGTCCCAAGTTGCCGAGCGCTGTCACATTTACAGGTGGTACAGACACTATAAACTCCCACACCTCACGCGCACCCTCGTAGTCACCTGCTGAGTGGTACCGGAGCGCGAGGTCCATCCACGCGTTGCCGTCGTATGGTACGCGCTTAAGGCGTGCCTGGTCTTCAGCTACTTTAGTTCGAAGAGCAGTACGTACCGCCTCGTCAGTGGTCGCAAGGAACTGTATTTCACGATCGAGTGATGGTAGCTCTCCTGTGTATGTACCGTCCGCTACTGTCGTAAGCGAGTAATCTACGGTAACGTCCTCAGTGGGGTTCAAGTACACAACACCAAGAACGAGTGCGGCAAGTACTACGATGGCTCCAACAAGAAGCAGAATTTTCTGTGTAGGCATGGTACTCAGTATAGCAAAAAATCCCGCCGAAGCGGGATTTTTTGTTTTATCAGCCCAAGTGCTGACTGGTCACTAGTCCAAAGACTAGTGTGAGCGAGTTGCGAACAGGCCACCAGCTGGGAGACCTGCTACGCCGTAACCGTTGGTCCAGTCCTGATCACCACGAGCTGCCGTAGTGGTCGAGTTAGGAGACCAGACGAATACGTTGTCTGACGAGCTCACGCCTGTAGCTGAAGCTGCAAGGAGTGGGTTAGCCGAGACGCCTGCTGACGTTGAAGGGAATGATGACGAGCCAAGAACCTTGGTTGTCGCCGATGCTCCCGTTGCTGAGCCAGAGACAGAAGCGCGGACCTCGAAGTATCGAGTTGCACCTGCTGGGATCTGGATAGCCGTCGCAGTACCACCTGAAGTCGTCACACCGATGACTACGTTTCCAGTTCCTGGAACAGTAGCGTCAGCAGTCGACTGGAGGTCGCCACCTGCAGTAACACCCGAGATTGCGGTTGAGTACGATGAGTCCTCAAAGCCGAATACCGAGACGTTAGTGAGGGATGCCGTTGTCGTTGCAAAGTTAAGAGCAAGCTGCGTCACGCCCACTGGGCCTGCTGCATCTGCCGTAATTTTGAAGCGCATAAGGCGTCCATCGGTAAGACCTGTCGTGTTGTTGATTGTTGAATCAAGCGCGAAGGTTGGGAATGACTTCATAACGCGAGTACCCGATGAAGCTGATGAGCCTGATGGGTAGATGGTGGTGCCTGATTGTGCACCGACACCCTCTGCGTTCTTGAAGTCAAGAGCTACGAGGTGACCTGAGAAGGTTACCGCTTCACCCGTACCGACGTTAGCGTAGTTAGCCTTGACCGTGATCATCTTGTCCGTGTTCTTAGGAAGAACAAGCGGTGAAGTGAGGGTCGAAGTAGCTACAGTTGAACCGTCGAGGAAGGTCGCCGTACCAATTTGCGTTGCACCATCCCAGAGCGTAACCGTGGTTAGGTCAGCCGCAGATGACGAAGCAGTGTTGGTGAGCTGGAGACCGATCTTCTGGAGGTTCACATCTTCGTTCGTTGCGCGGAACTTCAAGACTGAGTTCGTAGAACCAGTCGTGTTTGCTGCCGCGAGTTTGTATGCAGGGCTTGAAGCGTCGGTTGTAACCGCTGCTGAGCCAGCACCAATCGTGAACGTAGCTGCCGTACCTGATGACGAAGTAGGCGTGATGGTTGTACCCGACGTTGCACCAGAGATTGAGAAATCAGTGATGAATGCGGTTGAACCAGGTGCCCACTGGAAGGTACCAGCGTTAGTTGCAGCACCAGAGATGTTGCAGCGTACGCCGAGTGTCTTCACAGTTCCCTTCGTAACAGTTACTGGGTTATCAAGCGTGAAGGTCTGGTCAACTGGTGACGAGCCTGACTCGCTTGGGTTTACGACGTTCGAGCCTGTTGAGAGTGACGTTGAGCCATCAAAGATAGCACATGACGTAAGCTCTGTTTCATCGCTCGTAACGTAGGTAAGGCGAGTTGGGACAGACGAGAAGCGTACATCCTCACCTGACTGTGATGCGTCAAATGAGAAGTTAGCCATCAAGACTGATGAACCGCCCGGAGTAACGGTCTGTGATGCAGGCGATGAAGCCGGACCAATGACCAATGCACCTGCCTTCACCGTCATAGCGTTCATTGAGAACGAGCTGAAGGCTGAAAGCGAAATCGTGTTGCCTGAAGTTACGCCCTTAACGGTAGTCCAGCCAGATGACGGAACTGTCGTTGCGGTAATAACTGCACCGTTCGATGCACCAGACGCGACTTTACCGCGGATAGTGTAGACACCGCGACCAACTTTGTAGGTGATCGTGTCTGAGAACGTTGCTGAACAACTTGATGTACAGGTAGGATCAACCGGTCCTGCAACTACTGCGCCGTTTGCGTCAACAATCGTTACGCTTGTAAGCGGAGACGATGAGTTGAGGCTTGCGGTTGTAGTAGCGAAGGTAACGACTGTCGAAGCAACTGTCATTTCCTCACCGCGGAGGTCAACGATGTAACCGCCGAGAGGCTGGTTAGGAACGTTGATTGCGATGTTTTGTGCAGGAACTTCGTTTGCTTTCGAGATAGTCGTTGCGGCTGCACCAGTCACGGTGATTGCGTTCGCGTAGAGGTATGGAGTACCAGTCGTCTCAGTCGTGTTTGCACGAGTAGTTGGGACTGATGATCCGCCTGAAGTTGAAGGCGAGATACCGTAACCGTAGATTTCACCCGTAGCAAAGATATCCGTTGTCTTGTCGACATCGAAGATGATCGTGCGTCCTGATGAGTTTGAACCGACAACGTCGTACGTCACGTAGACTTCGACCTGGTTACCCTTAGGGATAACGAGACCTGATCCGAGTGTTGCTGAGTAGTACTTACCGTCAGCTGACGCAGTCATCGGATAGCCTGTCGTACCGACGTATACCATCACGTTCGCTAGGTCTGTACCTGAGACTGAACCTGTCTGGTTGAACGTAAGTGACTTGAGGCGTACATCCTCAGACGATCCTGCCGTGAGGCGGAAGCCTGACACGCGCTGTCCAGTAGTACCAATCTCCTTTGACACTGACGAGTTCGCTGCGAACGCGTTTGATGTGTCGAGTGAGAGAGAACCAACAGTAAGCGTTGCGTTGATCGTGTGGTATGCACCCGTGATTGGGAGCGCACCTGAGACAGCTGCTGACGTGTTGATTGCGATGACGGAAAGTCCTGGAGCTTCACCAGCGTATGAGCTGAGTGAAGATGCCATGTTTCCGGCAACCTGGAAGCGCTTGGTCGTACCTGCCTTAACCACAATCGGAGCACCAATGTTTGCTTGGTGATTCGAGTTGAAGGTTTTTGACGTACCAACCTGCATGCCCGTATCGAGGTCGATAAGGACAGTCCCTGCGAACGCAGCGTTCTGTGCAGGACCTACGCGCTGAACGGTAACTGAGTTAACAGTTACGTCGCCGTCGTTACCTGCAGTAACGTTGAAGTTCGTGAACGGAACGCGTGATGCGCCCTGTGGAGCAAGCGCGTTCGTGATTGCTGTACCAGCTGATACTGAAAGGCCTGTTCCAGCCGGAGCTGTAGGACCAGTCGTAGGACCAGTTGATGAGCATGGGAACGCTGCACGCGACTTAGGACCAAAGTAGCCAGCTGCTGGCGTAATGCCTGCTGCTGTCTGCCATGCCTTGACCGCAGTTTGTGTCTGGGCACCGAAGTAACCCGTGGCACCTGCTGGGATCGCGTAGCCCTTCGAAATCAGCGTCTGCTGAAGTGAAGTAACATCTGCGCCGGACGAACCGAGCGTAAGGTCTCGTGTGAACGAGCATGAGCTCGGAGTTGAAGGAGTCGACGGTACTGACGGAGTTGAACCCGTGAGTGACGCCTGAACGTTCGTGATCGTCGCTGCATCAGCCCCGAAAGACTGAAGAAGTGAGATGATCGACTGAACCTGTGCGGTGGTGAGAGCCGCTGCTTGCGCAGTAGCACCAAACGCCGCGACTCCTACAACGAGCGATGCTGCAACCGTAACGGATGCAACTTTCGCGAGAGTAGTTTTAAGAGTCATAGAATATCTAATCCTGATAAGTTAACTAACTGATAAAGCACAACTAATTCCATTCCCTACGACGCGCGCACAACAGAGCGCAGCGCAGGTTGAATGGCTAAGAAAAAAATGGGAATGCAATCGTACTTTCGTCGAGGAACAGCGCTTCCGAACGGAAAAAAGTAACTAGCACAATTCTTGTCCAGTATATGTAGTTGTCAATGAACGAGCCGTATACATACGGCGACCGGTCCCAGCACGGGATCGGTTCTTGCCAGTATACCGTCCCCACTCTACATGGTAAGGGATACGGCTTTGGCTTTGTGGATTACAATACACAAAAAAGAAACCCTTGGTGGGCCGCTTTAGTTGGTTTGTAGAGTAACCACCTCCTTATAGTATCTAAAATTCGGACAAAACGCAACAAGCACCCCAACCTACTTAGTCACCCTTATATATGTGGACCAACGGCGCTCACCCTCCTTCCTTAGAGTTCCGTCTGCAACCATCGCTAAGAGCTCGCGCTGAATGGTCTTCTCAGACACACCTGGCACAATCGTTACGGCGTCCTTTACGGATATCCTGTCCTTATGGCTGAATATAGACAGTATGTCAGTCCTGCGGGTGGATGTCTGAGATGAGTCTTTCACTGTCTTCTTATTTTCTGTCTTATATACTGATCTCTCATTTTGTCCTTTATCTATATGTCCATGAGAAGTTGGTAGTATGTCCTGTATGTCTGAGACATGAGAGTGTATAAAACTGTATCGCTCACGAACAAATGTTGCGAGTCTAGCGTACTCATCAATTATGAGTCTTGCGTTCATTTGCGAAACCAGTCCGGCACTGTCCGCAGTGACAAGGAGTGAGGATATTTCTGCACATCGGGTTCCAAATGTCTCTGGGCCTAGCTTAAGGAGTCTGGTGCGGTCTGTGGATAGTCGAGAAAGCTCGAGCGATGATGATCTGAGAAGTGTCCTGATTGGCTCATCATGATGTATGAACCCTGTTACCACGTGAACTGCTGTCGCCAAGCGCTCAGCCTTTCTCGCGCAATACGCATGGTGGTCGTTACTATATATAGCTGAGAACTGTGCGACAGAGTCAATGGAGCGCGCTGTCTTTTTTGTTGGCACTGAACCGTCCTTAAGCTCGTCGTCCATAGTCTTTTTTATAAAGGACAGGGTAGCGCGCGTGCCCGTCTTCAGCAACTAGACAAAGTGTTAGTATTAGTCTATGACACGGAAGAAGACGAGGACAGCACGGGGGCTCACTAATCTCCCGCGACCGAAGCTCAATATTAAGCCCGAAACTGGACGCAGTATTTCTGCGATTTTTGCCGCCATTGCGGCACTTCTCTTCATCCTAGCGTCAGTTGGCTACGCTGGAGCGTTTGGACGCGTAGCGTACTTTACACTCAAGGAAACACTCTTTGGATTTGGATACTTTTTGCTCCCCGTTTCATTTGTGCTCCTTGCGGTTGGACTTTTCAGACAACGCGACCCTGAAGGGCTTGGCGGTACTCGAATTTTCGGAGCAACACTACTCTTCCTTTCTGGCATTGCGCTTCTTTCAGTCATAGGAAGTTATGGTGGACTGGTTGGTAGCTGGGTCGCATACCCATTTGTCTCGCTCTTCGATGTCATCTTCGGATCACTGGTACTCATCGCCACTGCAATTGTGGGTGCACTCCTTTCGCTTGATACACCTATCACACTTCCATTCCGCGACCGTCGTGCTAATGGGGGGGAGGATGAAGAGTCCGAAGAAGAGGATGTCAGTATACAGTCGTATGAGGACGCCGAAGCGCCAGCACCAGTGGCAGTGTTCGCTCAAAAAAAACAAGAGAGAAAGATCGAGCCAGCGATTAAGGCAGACGATGTGCCGGTCGTTACAGGATTTCAGCTCGTTGATGTTGCATACAATCCTCCCCCACTCACGCTTCTTGAACGTGAAAAAGGCAAACCCGAGACTGGTGATGTAAAGGCGAGCGCTAACATTATAAAGCGTACGCTACAGAATTTCGGCATCACCGTGGAAATGGATGAGGTCGCTATTGGCCCGACCGTTACACGGTTCGCTTTAAAGCCAGCTGAGGGTGTACGATTACAGAAAATTATCGGGCTCCAAAACAACCTCGAACTCGCCCTAGCCGCATCCCCTATCCGTATTGAAGCGCCCATTCCTGGAAAGTCCTTGGTTGGGATCGAGGTTCCGAACCAGAAAAAAGCAACGGTCGCACTTGCCTCTATGCTCGCAGACGACAAATTTCAGCGCGAGAAACGCCCTCTCTACTGTGCATTGGGTCGTGACATTGCAGGTGCTCCGCACTACTTAAACCTCGCTAAAATGCCGCACCTCTTAGTAGCTGGAGCAACGGGCTCTGGAAAATCGGTAACCCTCCATACGATGCTTGCTTCGCTCTTATTCCGAAATGGTCCTGCGACTTTGCGTTTCATTATGATCGACCCAAAACGTGTGGAGCTCACACTCTATAACGGCATTCCTCACCTCCTTACCCCGGTGATCACCGATCCCAAAAAGGCAATACTGTCACTTAAGTGGGCGGGCAAGGAGATGGAACGACGCTATAACATTCTTGAGTCACATGCGGTGCGTGACATTGGTAGCTATCACGAAAACATAGTAGCGAAATGGGACGCATCAAAAGCAAATGAGGGTGAGGCGTCTCCAGACCAAATGCCGTACATCGTGGTCGTCATAGACGAAATTGCAGACATCATGCAGACCTACCCACGCGAACTCGAGGCGGCAGTGGTGCGTTTGGCACAAATGTCTCGCGCGGTCGGCATCCACCTCATCCTCTCAACACAACGCCCATCGGTAAACGTGATTACGGGACTCATTAAGGCAAACGTCCCAGCACGTATTGCACTCCAGGTCGCGTCCCAAATTGACTCGCGCACCATCCTCGATGCACCTGGAGCTGAAAACCTCTTGGGTGCCGGCGACATGCTCTTTCAATCCGCAGATATGGCAAAACCACATCGTATACAGACTGCGTTTGTTTCAGAAACTGAGCTAAAGGAAATTGCGCAATACATAAAAAAACATAACGAGCGTTCGACAGACGATATTGCTGTAACAGCGCAATCAAACGATGCGTCGCCGAATGCGCTCTTTAGCGCCGAGATCGACGACGGGGATGACGACATGTTTGGTGACGCTAAACAAACAGTCGAGGAAGCGGGTAAGGCGTCCACTTCCCTCTTACAACGAAAGCTCCGTATCGGCTACTCACGGGCGGCCCGACTTATGGACATACTTGAGGAAAGAGGAATTATCGGCCCACAGGATGGCGCGCGTCCGCGCGAAGTCCTGACTGTCTCGCGCGCAGGACAAGCCTCAGAAGATACTGATTAATGTCTCCCGTCGGCCCCTTCAGCACTAACCGTCCGCTATACATTCTTGTAGTATGTGGTCTTATGGTAGTCATTGGGTACGGACTTTTTGTAGCAACACCGTACCTGTTGGGACCATCTCTCACCGTAGTATCTCCAGAACATGGAACAACTATTTCCTCGCCCACCATAACCGTCTCGGGAAAAACGGAACGTGTGTCCTATCTTTCGATAAACAATCTCCCCATACCCCTCCTCGAAGACGGAACGTTTGCGGTGGAGCGAGCCTACCCGAAGGGCTATACTGTCCTCGTGGTGGAAGCGCGTGACCGTTTTGGTCGTATCGTCACTGACACTGTCCGTTTTATTCATAACTAGCTAGTATGTCACCAAAGAAGAAATCTCAGCCCGAAAAGAAAATTGATCAACACTCATCGATCAGCGATGCGCTCGCATCTATTCGTACAAAATTTGGTGAAGAAGCTATCACCACGCTCGGCGCCACCGCAAGGGTCGGAGTCGACTCTATCCCCACCGGATCCATCGGCCTCGACTGGGCGCTCGGCATCGGCGGAGTCCCGCGCGGAAGAATTATAGAAATCTTTGGTCCTGAATCTTCTGGTAAGACAACACTGTCACTCCACATCATCGCAGAGGCGCAAAAGAAAGGTGGCATCTGCGCCTTCGTCGACGCGGAACACGCGCTCGATCCAGAGTATACGAAACGACTTGGCGTTAAGATCGAGGACTTACTTGTGTCGCAACCTGACACAGGAGAGCAGGCGCTCGATATTGTCGAATCCCTCATTCGTTCTGGAAAGATAGATGTTATCGTTATCGATTCGGTAGCCGCACTCACACCAAAAGCAGAAATTGAGGGCGACATGGAAGCAACACACGTGGGTCGTCAGGCGCGACTCATGTCGCAAGCGTTGCGTAAAATGACAGCCATAGTGGCGAAGAGTAAGACGGTGGTTATTTTCATCAACCAGATCCGTATGCAGATTGGTGTGATGTTTGGGAACCCAGAAACGACACCAGGAGGTAAGGCACTCAAGTTCTACACCTCAGTACGCCTCGACATCAGGCGCATTGCGCAGATTAAAAAGGGTGAGGAAATTGTGGGCGGTCGTGTACGCGTGAAGGTGGTAAAAAATAAGGTCGGTCCGCCATTCAAGCAGACCGAGTTCGACCTTATGTATAACGAGGGTATTAGTAGCGAGGGCGAGCTTATCGCGCTCGGTGAAAAGTACGGACTCGTCTCAAAGAGTGGCTCTACCTACAGAATGGGCAACGAAAAACTCGCTGTGGGCTACGATGCCACCCGCACCTACCTACGCGACAACCCAAAAATTGCCGCCGACCTCCTCAAACAAATTAAGGAAAAACTAAAGGAGGGTTAGCCCAGGCTCTCTTGATGGGTGGGGGTGATTTGAATCTTGCGTGCGGTGTCGAGTGCAGCCCAGCCAATCATTCCCACGAGAGCGACTGAAACAACCTTGACGGTCGTCTCTGCCTCGGTAAACGCTGAAAGTGCAAAGGTCACCAATCCAGCGAGCCCTGCAGTGTTCAAAGCATTTGTAAGAACGTTTGCGACCGATACAGACCCGATCAGCGCAAAGGTAAGTGCACCAAATATCATGACGCGCGAAGCTGGCTTGGTAAGCTGACGGGCCCAATACACAACGTATACGCGGCGCATAACGTGTGCTCTCATCTGGTCATCAGTTTTCATATTTTAGATATTATACTCCCTTCGAGGCTAGGACGTTACGAACCGTAAGTTTAGCTCGGTGGACACGTGCTTTTATGGCGCCAGCACTTGTTCCCTTCCGTTGAGCAATTTCTTCATACGGTAACCCTTCTATATACGCAAGAGTCAACAGCTCTGCCGTCCCTGCATCGACCTTACCGAGAACCTGCCTTACTTCTTCTTTGTCCAAATACTCGTCGTGCTCACTGCGCCCCATCTCCGGGAGCGAGACAAAATGGTCATCTTCGAGCTTCGCAAAGACGCCTCGCTCTTTCGCCACCTTTTGGTAGCGGGTGCGCGCGACGTTCATAAGAATAGTCACGCTCCACGCACGGAACGTCCCTGACTTTTCAGAAAATTTAGGCGCAAAACGATAGATACGAACAAATGTCTCCTGTACAATGTCTTCTGCATCGTCACGCGTTTTAACGACCGCCTGCGCACGCGTTAAAAATTCGCGCTGGTAACGCAACATAAGTACCTCGAAAGCACTTGGCGCAGAAAGCGAGCGCGTGAGCAGTTCCTCGTCAGTAAGAGTTTGGAGATCCACCACTATGAACGGTAGCCTATTTCGTTGTCCTCGGTCAAGGGTTTGCGTGCGATACATAGTCGGGGTAAGGTATACAGGTCCCTGCAATACATACTTTAAAAATTAGACATTAGTTACATGGCGGTCCTCACCTATAGCGAAATTACTCCCGGCAAGGTCATTACTTTCGATGGCAACATCTACCTCGTGCTCAAGTCCCACGTGATGCGTAAAGACATGGGTAAGCCGTCTAACCAGACCAAGCTCAGAAACCTGAAAAACGGTAAGGTGTCTGAAATCGCCTTCCATGCGGCAGAAAAGGTAGCGGAAGCAGACGTCGAGGATCGTGAAGTTAAGTTCCTCTATGCTAACCGTGGTGAGGCATGGTTCTGTGACCCTGAAAAGCCGAGCGACCGTTTTAAGCTCGTCGAAGACGTAATCGCAGACCAACTCCCGTTTATGAAGCCGAATATGTTAGTTGAGATGCGCACCTGGGAGGGAGAGCTGTTAGGAGTACACCTTCCGGTAAAAATGGACTTTGTTATTAAAGACGCACCACCTGCAATAAAAGGAAATACGGTCTCCGGCGGTAACAAGCAAGCAATACTCGAAACTGGTGCCGTCGTGAGCGTTCCCCTTTTCATCAACCCAGGAGATACCATCCGCGTGAATACTGAGACGGGAGAATACGTGGAAAGGGTTGAGAAGGCTTAAAGGTAAACTTCTTATTTTTTAATGCCTAGACGATACGGGTACCCGATGTGCACGATCGCAGGATCTCCCCATGGGAAAAAGTGCTGTTCGTATTCTTCCAATTTCTTGGCACCGGCCACTCCCACTTCTTCAACAAGAGTCTCTGCTGAAATCTCACACAATAACCCGTTCGGAGTAGCGCAGATAGTACACTCTGCAGATCGAACTTTAGCCGTCTGGTGGTCTTTGAAAGTAATGAACGCATCGGTTATCTCTCCATGCTTGGCGACATGCTCATCAAACGCGCGCTCCCTCGCCTCTCTTTCTTCTCTTGCCTTTGTGCTTGACTTGGTTAAAGCACTAAATGGGAATGACTCAAAAAGTTTCATAGGCCTAATTAGTGGGTTGCAATAAATCTAAACGAAATCTTGGTTTTTCGCTCTCTACGCTTGCATCTAGACGTTTCCAACTAAAAAACGTGTGGGCCCCTTTAGGGTAGTACGAAATACCTCCGCGTGGTCGATGGTCACTGTTTAGAGACTTCTCATAGCCCAAGGTGCCTGGAGCTATTTCAAAACAAATGCCTTCTGGGACAGGCCGCGCAACACCAAAAACAATGAGAGCCATAGGAAGAGACAAGTATTCCCCCAATTCATTGCTGTAATATGGCCTACTCCTAAAGGAGGTGATCAGTAGGGCAGATAATTTTACCCCATGGGTCGCAACAAATTCCTTGTAGCGTTCTGGATCCTCACTCGAAAACAGCCTGCGAAATTGGCTGAGGGATTCTCCTGGACACCTCTCCGACATAAATTACTCCGCTACGTATGGGAGGAGGGCCATAAAGCGTGCGCGCTTTATGGCAGCATCAATCTTTCGTTGATGAAACGCTGGCACGGTGGAGCGGCGCTTGCCAATAACGCGTGCGTGCGGGGTTAAAAACTGCTTCAGGTACGTAACGTCCTTATAGTTAACAAACAATGGTACTGGGTTTTGCATAGTATTAGAAAGGGATATCGTCTGCAGACACTGTTTCCTCGGGGTACTGTACCTCATCGTCCGCTTTTTTGCCAGTGGCAGGTTTTGACTCACCCTTTTGGAACGCTGGTCGTTCCCCACCACCCGCTCCACCTCCAGGTGCCGAAGGGCCGAACTGGAAGCTGTCGATAACAATTTCTGTTCGATATTTTTTCTCTCCCGATGTCTTGTCGTCCCACGAGCGGGTCTGGATACGTCCCTCAACAAAAATAGGACGCCCCTTCTTCATATACTGCGCAAGTACCTCTGCCTGACGACCAAATGCGACAACATTATGAAACTCGGTCACCTCCTGCTTTGCACCATTCTTGTCGGTGTAAGTACGGTTAGTTGCAAGCGCGAAGGACGCAACTTGCTGTCCTGACGGGAGCGCGCGCACCTCAGGATCTCTGGTGAGGTTTCCGTAGAGAAATACCTTGTTGAGATACATAGTTACACCTCTTTCTCAGTCATCGAGTCGATAGCCTGCGTGAGTGCCTCCTCAGAAACTTCACCACCCTCCTCTGCGACACGCTTTGGTGCAGCGATTGCGTCAGTCGAGCTTGCAGCCTTTGGTACAAGCACTTTCCCTTCCATAACTGCCTTCACCTCATCGACTGAGGTCGTAATGATAAGGAAGCGTAAGACTGACTGGTTCGTGTCCATGTACTTCTTAACCTCAGCTATAAGACGCGGTTCGAGCTCAAACGCTACCCAGCCGAAATATGCAGATCGAACTGCCTGAAAACGTCCCGCAACGCGTCGCTCGATCGCGTACGAAAGATCTGTCTTCTCTGGCATCTTTTCTCCCACCAAGTTTGCGCCCTGATTCTTGAGAAAAGCCGTAAGTTCCGCAACTATTTCCTGAACCTCGTCGTTTGAAAGCGATGGGAGGAGGTGGTACCCCACCTCGTATACGGTCACTCCCTGGTCCTTGAGTACATCTGCCTCAAACAGGCCTGCGAGGCCCTCGGTACCGACGTCTGTCGCTATATCTGTCATGTGGGGCAATACTACCATTCCTACCCCACCTTGCCAAGACCGAAGACTCTCTCAGCATTCTCGACTATCTGTTCACGGAGCTTCTCCTCTGGGAGGCTCGTAATGCCGGCAAGGGCCGCGACTATGTAGCGCACGTAGGACGGCTCGTTCCGCTTCCCCCTAAAGGGTATGGGCGATGCATAGGGCGAGTCTGTTTCTGTAAGGATCATATCGACCGGAGCAAAGCGCACCACGTCGTCATACTCGCGCGCGAACGTAATAACGCCCGTAAACGAAGTCGAGAAGTTTAAATTGTAGAACCGTCGCGCAATGTCTACGTTCCCGACAAAAAAGTGTACGTTCCCTGCAACTTGTCCCTTCAGGGGCTCGAGTATATCGAGCACATCTTCGTAGGCGTCCATAGTCCCCTTCGATGGTCGGCAGTGGAGCATCAAGGGCTTTAGGTGCTTAATCGCAAAGTGTATCTGCGCTTCAAATGTTTTTCTCTGCCGTGCTTTTTCTTCAGCACTCGCGTTTTCAGGTCGGTAGTAGTCCAAACCGCACTCGCCGATTCCCACCACCTTAGGGTGCGTCACCATAGTCTCAAAGGCTTTTTCGTTAAACCCTTCTGCGGGTGTGTCACACGGGTGGAGCCCGATGGTCGCATAAAAGTTCTCGTTTGCTTCTGCAAACGAAATGGCCTCCTCGCTCGTCGCCTTATCGACCCCTACGGTAATAGTCCCCACTTCGTGCTCGCGCATACGCCCAAGCACCTCTTCGAGGTCTAGATCGTAGTCACGAAATGTTACGTGTGAGTGCGCGTCAAAGTATTTCATACTAATAGTTGTCGGTGTTTCGTTCTGAGTGCAGGTCGAGTTTCTGCAACGCATCGAGTGCACTCGGAAGTTCGAACACTCCCTGAGAGCCCGTAAGGTGCTTTCCTGTTTGGAGTGCGACGAGCTCGACTCCGAGCTCTTTCGCTAGTACTTCCCCGTTTTCGTACGCCACCATGCCATCGTCGACCGCATGTATAACCACGAACCCGCTGCACATACTTTTAATCTTTGCGTAATCGAAGTTCTGATAAAATCCTGCGGTCTTTAAGTTATCTGATGGCTGAATACGTCCTGACACTAACACCGCCCCCTTCACCGACTTCGCAAGCGAGGACTGTAAGTAGTCGAGTATGGCCGCGACACCGAGCGAGTGCCCGACAAGGTACACCTCACTTCCTTCGTGCCGGTCCACCGTGCGTGCAATTTCTGCCACCCACTCTTCCCGTTTTGGTGTCGCAGGGGTCGGCATGTCGAGCGCTACCGCGAACACGGCGAGCTTTTTTAACTCTGCCATAAGCCACGGAAACCACGCCCCATTCGGTGTCGTCTTATATCCGTGCACCAGTATCACCTTCTGCGTACTGATCATGCATCGAGTCGCTTAAATAAGTTCTCTGGCTTTTTATTTACAGCGACAGCGGCACTTATTTTTTCTGCTGTGGACGGCATAAACGGCGTCAACAGACGCGCTATCTGTGTAAGTTCGTGTACTAACTCGGCAATAAGCTTCTTCCCTGCCTCTGTGTCAGTCTTTACTAACTTAAACGGCTCTTCAGCATTGATGCGCTGATCGACTGCCTGTATACGACTCCAGATATAATCCATCGCCTTATTAAATTCGAAACGGTCCAGTGCATCTAAAAATTCTTTTGCAAATGGTGCGGGTTCCGGAATCGTAATGGGTGTGTCTAAGTTATCTTCCGCAAGCTTCATGACGCGTGCAACGAGGTTTCCTAACCCGTTTGCCAAGTTCGCGTTGTACCATTCATCAAACTTCGTCCAACTCACATCTGTATCTTCAAACGGATTAAAATGTCGAAGCAAAAGATAGCGCACTCCATCTGTCCCGTACTTCTGGACTAAGTCTTGCGGATTAATAACATTACCTAAAGACTTACTCATTTTCTGGCCATCAACTGAAACAAAACCGTGAATCATAATTTGCTTCGTCAACGGGATCCCCGCAGACAAAAGCATGCCCTGCCACATAACAGACTGCTGTCGAACATTGTCCTTGCCTGCGAACTGAATACCAGGCCAAAAATCAGAGAACCTTTGGTCGTCTGGCCAACCGAGCGTTGCTATGTAATTAACTAACGCATCAAACCACACGTACATGACATGTTCATCGTCACCTGGTACTGGTATCCCCCAACTCATTTTCGCCCTGAGTCGTGAAATAGAAAAATCTTGTAATCCAGAATCAATTAACGCCAGCATTTCATTCGCACGATACTGCGGCACAATAAAATCAGAGTGTGCAGTAAAGTACTCTTTTAGAGCTGGGCCGTACTTAGAGAGTCGAAAGAAATAATTCTCCTCATCAATAATTTGAACCTCGAGGTTGGGATGTATGGAGCACTTCCCATGGTCGAGCTCTGAATCAGTCTTTTCTAGCTCACACCCAACGCAGTACTTCGTCGCATATTTCTTTTTATAAATATCGCCCTTCGCGTCGCAGCGTTTCCAGAATTCTTGTGCAGCTGCCTTATGGTACGGATCAGTCGTGCGAATAAAGGCATCAAATGAAACATTGAGTGACTCCCTTAATGACTTAAAGGTAGCCGCATATTCGTCGGTATATGTCTGTGGATCTTTCCCTGCCTCGGCAGCCTTAGTCGCTATTTTCTGACCATGCTCGTCAGTGCCAGTATTAAAAAATACTTCATCTCCTAAGTGTCTGCGGTGCCGAGCAATAACATCAGCTTCTACAATTTCTAACGCAAAGCCTATGTGTGGCTCCGCATTCACGTACGGGAGCGTTGTGGTGAGATATACCTTTGCCATCCTACTGCTCACTTTTCTCTATGCGCGAAAGTGCTCGCTCTTTCGATTTTTGAATATCAGATACAAACTCAGACAGAACCGCAGCAATAGGTACCGACAGTAGAACGCCAAGGAAGCCCGCAAGCTGTCCGCCCGCGATAAGCGCAATAATTACGACAAGCGGTGGAACGCCGATCACTTTTTTAACCACGAGTGGGTACACGAGGTGCGACTGAAGCTGGTTGATAACCACAAATCCACCTGCAACCATAAGCATCAAGGGAAGCCCGCCCACAGTATACGCAATCGCTACGGACGGCGCTGCTGCAACGTAGGTACCAAAAACCGGAATGAGCTCGGTGATCGCCGCAAAGAGCGCGAGAAGAAACGCGTACGGCACGCCAAGAATTGAAAGCCACAGATAGACCAGTACGCCCGCTAGAAGAGAGAGCAGTAATTGCCCCTGCATCCAAAGTCCAATTTTTGCATGCGAGCGCTTCCACAGATCGATACCTTGCCGCTGGTACTCAACGGGAAGCACAACGCGCAAGAAGTCATCGACGCCAGTTTCTTGAATTGCAAAATAAATAGACAAAACGACGATGAGGACAAACGACACCACACCACCAAAAATCCCTGCGAGTGCCTTAAAGGCACCTGCTGACGTTGCAGTAAAGATGCCCTGCACCTGACTCAGGTACTGCTGAAACGTAGGGATGTCGGTCGTCACGACTCGAGCAGACTCAGCAAATGTACTGTTAAGTATGTCATCAATGTTTATTGCTTTGAGGTACTGCGGTAGATCGGCGGTGAAATTAGCAGTTTCATGTAAAAGCGGAGGAATAAAACCATAGGCAACCCCGAAGATACTCCCGAAAATAATGAAGTAGATAGCGGCAACGGCTGCCACACGGGGGAAGTGTTTACGCATAAACCACCTCACTCCCGGTTCTACAGCTGACGCAAGGACGACTGCGGTAAGGATAATAAGAACAAGATCCTTAAGAAAGAAAAGAAGCCATACGCCAAGCCCAATTCCAAAAAAGGTCAGTACGGTACCCGGGGTTATGGAAATTGAGATGGGTGACTTTTCGCTCACCCCCCTATCGTAACACTGTAGAATCGCGGACGCGAGTCAGGGCGTCAGAGATGGAGAGCCTCTCCTGCTCCCCTGTGTCGCGGTGACGGAGCGTCACCGTGTCTTTGAGCTCCGGTTTCTCACCGAGTGTGTCGAAGTCGATGGTGATGCAGAACGGTGTACCAATCTCGTCCTGACGGCGATAGCGCTTGCCAATATTGCCGTTGTCGTCCCAAGCAATCCACGGATGGATTTTCTGGAATTCTGCTCTAACCTCTTTTGCCTTAGCAACAAGTTCTGGTTTGTTCTTCAAGAGTGGCGAGACCATAGCTTTGATCGGAGCTATTTTTGGATCGAGCCTAAGGTACACCCGTGTTTCGCCTCCTAAATCGTCCTCGGTATAGGCAGAAGTAAGAATCGCAAGAACGGTTCTATCAACTCCGAGTGATGGCTCAATTACGTGTGGTACATAGCGTTCTTTTGTTTCTTCATCAAGGTACGATAGGTCGACCGTGCTCGTCTTTGCATGCGCAGAAAGATCAAAGTCAGTACGATACGCGAGTCCCCACAATTCCTTTCGTCCGAATGGGTAGTCGAACTCAAAATCGATCGTTCGCTTCGAGTAATGTGCACGGTCTCCATCTACGACCTCGAGCTCATGAACGGCTTTTTCTGGTAAACCAATTGCCTTTGCAAAGGAGAGCATTACTCCCCTCCATGTCTCGAAAGCTTCTTGCCACATATCAGGCTTAACAAAGTATTCAACTTCCATCTGCTCAAACTCACGCGATCTGAAAACAAAGTCGCGAGGGGCGATTTCATTTCTAAACGCTTTCCCAATCTGAGCAAGTCCGAATGGAATCTTCGGATGGAGCGAGTCCATGACATTCTTAAAGTTTACAAACATTCCACCAGCTGTTTCCGGTCGCAAGTATGTTACTGAGCCCTCCGTAACTCCCACTGATGTTTTAAACATCATATTAAACTGACGTGCTTCTCCTAACTTTCCATCACAATCTGGGCATTTTTTCTGATCTTCAAGTTGATCAGCGCGGAAGCGATGCTTACACTTTTCACACTCAACGAGAGGGTCAGAAAAGCCGCTCACGTGTCCTGACGCTTCCCACGCTTTTGGGTTCATGAGTATGGCTGCATCCACTGGATACATATCGTCCCGTGTATCTATAAACATATGTCGCCATACGCTTTTGATGTTCTCTTTCAACAGAACTCCCATTGGCCCGAAGTCCCATGTGCCGGCAAGGCCACCGTAAATCTCTGACCCAGGGTAGACGAACCCGCGGCGCTTGGCTAGTGAGACTATCTTTTCCATTACGTCGTCAGCCATGGTGCTTACGGTACCACGACTGCGTTCTGTGCCGAAGTGCTCGTTTGTGTCGTTATGTTCCCCTGCGAACGTTCGATGTTCATCCTAATAAATCGGTCGAATGCCTGCACTGTTTGGCTTTGTACGAGAACAGGCACTGCCCCCACCTGTGTGATCGACGGAGTAATCGAGATCTGGTAGGTTATCGAACGGCTGGCGCTTGCTGCCATATCACCCACCGTCCACGTGACCGTGCGACCGTTCTCGTTGTACATAACATCTCCACTCGACACACCTCCTGCCCACTCGACATACGAGGGTAGCACACCTCGCACACTGGTATTTGCAATCGCATTTGCCGAGTTTTGAAGAAGCCAAGTGACAGAATAAATCGTCTTGCTTTCAGCTTGAGGAGGCAGCGGTCCCGACACCCTAGTAAGTATCGGTGTAAGAACGAGATCCGTCGCCACTTGGAGTGTCGCTCCAGCAGATGATGTGATCGCATTTACAACTCCACCTTCCGCCGAACGGTTTGCCTGTACTGTCGCCTGAAGCGTCACCTGGGGACTTTGAAACGTTCCTTGTCCTGGAGGTATCGTTGTGAACTCGAAGGTCGAAATACCCCGGTCTCCAGGGCCCACAACAGCAAGTCGACGATCAGTTTCCGTATTAAATAAAACAGTGTTGTCTGACGACCGATAGAACCCCTGCCCTGTACGGACCGACCCTTTATTCAGTACTGCACCGTTCAACTTCACCTGAATCTCTACATTATGTACACGCACCGGCAGATTGTTTGCCCACTCAACTGCTACCTGTACCACCTGCCCACGGTCTACAGTCACCACCGGAGCATGTACCCCATTCAGTGCAAGAACGAGCGAGACAAACGGTTTTGCAACCTTGAGGGTACTGTCAGTGGTGGCAAGAGGTGCGGAGATAGTCGCTTCATCATTCTTTTTCTTTGTTCCCGCAGTAAAGTGAAGTACTCGATCATCGCCGTCCTCACCCGTGAACGTACCGCGCACAGTGATCGTGCGTCTCCCTTTGGGTTCTATGTCGCCGATATCCCACACCGCTGAGCCAGAATATGGTTTAGGCGTCGAGGATTCAAATTTAAAGCCAGGTGGGTAGCGTGCAACAAGGAGCATATTGGTGAGATTTTCTGTCGCATTTGATGTAACAGTGACTGTAAATTCCGTTGATTGTCCAGACACCACTTCTGAAAGCGCGCTCACCGTCACGGTGGCTGGCGACTGACTAATCGTTGCGGTATAGGTTTCAGCAGACTGAAAGACGGCATTCGAGCCGGGTACACGGTATTCAGCAGTAACGACTACCGCAAGTGGTGTCCCGGTATCGCCAAACATCACCGCTTTGATAGTACGATTTACGCTGGCACCAGGATCGATCGTACCCAGTGACTCTCTTTGTCTGGGAAGCTCTATCGAAACATCCTTTGATGAGCGAGTACCTATGGGGAACTCAACAAGTAAGTCGGTGAGGTTCATCGGGAGAGTATTTCTGTTCGTAACAACTACCTGGAGCGACACTTCTTCACCCGCACGCATCGACGTTGGTCCTGACACGGTGACATCAACATTTCGAGTTGAAACTGTGTTTGCTCCAGAAAAGATAAGGAGTCCAGCTATGGCGCCGGCACCAATAAAAAAAAGTATCGACGTCGCAAAAAGGTACTCAAGTGGAGAAAGCGAAGGCATCCACGAAAAAAACCTAAAGCGCGGTCGACGTGATTCTGTCCAGGTATGCGGTGTCACCTCTGCCTGCGCTTGAAGCGAGCGACGTTCGGTAAACTCAGTACCTGACTTGCTTTCAACGCGCTGCTCAAGGCGCTCTAGCGCATTGTCATCCATAGTACTAGTTTACTATAGCCCACTTGCCCCCAACCCGCGGTTAATGAGTTCAACCAAATCATGCCTGCGCGTCTGCGCTCGTGCGAAGAGTGCCGCCGAATACTCAGCACTCATAAATTCTTCAATACCGTCAGTCTGCGCGACATAGCCCAGGGCGGCAAGTATGCGGAGGACTGCAACGTACTCAGCAATCTGTATATCTTTAGGCGTAAGTGTGCTCAGTGATTCTAAAAACTCAAAAAGGGCAGTACAGAGTCCATCATCCCTTCCTTCCCCATGCACGAACTTTCGGACGAGCGCTAAGATGCGTGTCGCACTTTCGTGCGCCGCATGTTCCTCGGTCTCATAAAAAACGGTGCGGCATCCGACAGCACCAGTCACTCGCCACTCGGCCTTACCTTTTACAAATGAGTAGTGTCCGCGTGTGCCAGAAAGTAAGTAGGGGCGGAGCTTACTGCGTTCCTCGCGCGCACTCTTGGCTACTGCGTGTATGAGTCCTAGTTCTTCTGTATAAATCAGTACTCGTGCACTTCCCTCGCCCGCAGCCCGCCGCGCTACTACCACTCCCCGCGTATGCACCTCACGCTTTAGTGACATTTAGTTCTCCAAGTGAGTGACTTGTAAGATTTGCGGCTTTAGAGAGTGCCTCCCAATGCTTCTCTACAAACGCGTGACGGTCAGCGGGTACAGTAAGTGCAGCTTGGTCTTTAGGATTAAGTCCTGCCTGTTTACGCAACTCTTGCACTTCGCGTATCAGGTCGCGCAACTCCCCTTCTTCTTTCAGCTCGTCGGTTATAGCAGTGTCGAGCGTTACCAACTCAGTCATAGTGTTATCTATAACAACACTTTTTACATTCACTTCGTCAGCAATTATCTGAAGCAGGTCTTCTTTGTTCAAAAGATTCTCACTCCTTACCTTGAGTAGAGAGAGTGGTTGTCGCACCTTTATGCCCGACTTCTGTCGCACATCAAGCGCAGACGTTACTAACGCACGAACCTCTTCCATATCAGTAAGAATGGAGTCTGGCTTTTTAGAAACAAAGACATTCTTAAGTTTCGATACGATACTTTCGTCCTGTTGCGGCCAGTCCGTAAGATGCACTGAAACAGGGTCGCTGTCAGCGCGCAGTTTCTGATATACCTGCTCTGCAATGAACGGCGTAAACGGTGCCATAAGCTGCGAAACGGTGAGGAGTGTGTGACGGAGCATCCCTCGTGCTGCATCCGCACCCTCGCCCCCCACTTTCAGCCTATCGCGTGACCTGCGCACAAACCACAACGACACATCACTTACCAAATCGCGAACCTCTCGTGTCGCTGCATACATATCGTAACGATCAAGCGCCTCAGTTATAACCTGTGTTGCACTATCGAGTCGTGCCTGCATCCACTGGTCAAGCACGTTAACGTTAGACACTCGCTCCTCTCCCTTGTACATCTCGTAAAACTGAACCGAGTTTATCAACGGATTAAATACCTTGTTCTTCATCTCAGTCAGGACCTTGGGGTCAAAACTTTTACCCTCACCTGGTGCATTAACGCTGTACATCCAGTAGCGGATGAGGTCAGCACCGTACTCGTCCATCGCAGAAAAAGGTTCAATAACATTTCCTTTCGACTTACTCATCTTTGCACCCGTTGCGTCTAAAAGGTGCCCAAGACATATAACGTTCTTGTACGGCGTGCCGCGACCCATAAGTACTCCGACAGCGAGCAAGGTGTAGAACCAACCTCGAGTTTGGTCGATACCTTCAGAAATAAAGTCTGCTGGATACGCGATTCCTTTTTCCTCGAATGGGTAATGGTCCTGTGCAAACGGCATTGAGCCCGAGTCAAACCACACATCCATAACTTCTTTTACTCTCCTGAGTTCTGTTCCAGCGTCGCTTACAAGTACGACGTCGTCTATGTACGGCTTATGGAGATCAATCTCCCCTTTCTTATTTCGCGGCATGGACGAACCTGGCTTTAAGTACTTTTCTAGTTCTGCGAGTGAGCCTATGACAAGCTGTTCCTTACCGTCCGCACTCATCCAGACTGGAAGCGGTGTCCCCCAGTATCGCTCGCGACTAATCGCCCAATCCTTAACACCACTCAGCCATTCACCAAAACGTCCTTCGCGTGTGTGTGAAGGCTCCCAGTTTATCTGGTTGTTTTCTGCCATGAGCGAGTCGCGCAAGTCCGTCATGCGGATATACCACGAGTCACGCGCGTAATAGATAAGCCGTGTCGAGCAGCGCCAGCAGAACGGGTACGAGTGCTCATACCGAGCCTTGGTAAACAAGAGCTCCCGATGCGAAAGGTCTTTCACAATATCGACCGCTAACTCCTCGTCTAAAACAGAACGTCGCTTAAAAGTCCCTACCTCGTCGGTGTACACACCGTCAGGTCGCACGAGATGTACTTTCGGTAACCCTTCCTTTGTGCCAAGGTCGAAGTCATCGGTTCCGTACATTACTGCCGTGTGCACCACACCAGTGCCATCCTCGGTTGTTACAAAGTCGGCTGACAGAACCTGCCACCGCTTTCCTGTGTGCGCGCGTATCTTTTCTATCTCGTACAGTGGCTCGTACTGAAGTCCTACCAATTCACGACCCTTTATAGATGTCGTCTTTTTTGCTTCTAACCCGAGCGCGCCCGCGCGTTCCTTCGCGACTATTAGTACCTCACCATCTTGTTCGACGTAGACATATTCGATCTCAGCGCCGACTGCTAGTGCGACGTTACCTGGGAGAGTCCACGGCGTCGTGGTCCAGGCGAGTATAAATGTCGGTTGCGAAAGTCCGAGCTTCTCGGGGTTCAAAATTCTAAACTTTGCGGTAATAGAAAGATCCTTAACATCCTTATATCCCTGTGCGAGCTCGTGACTTGAAAGTCCGGTACCACAACGACTACACCACGGCACCACCTTATAGTCCTTATACAGCCTTCCATCGTCCGAAACCTTTTTTGCAATACTCCAGAGACTCTCCATGTACGACGCATCGAAGGTGTAGTACGCATTCTCTTTATCTACCCAGTAGCCCAAGCGGTCAGTAAACTTTTCCCACACACCGATGTAGCGATACACGGACTCGCGGCACTTTTCGTTAAACGCTTCCACTCCGTACTTCTCAATATCAGGTTTTCCGGTAAACCCAAGTTCTTTTTCTATCTGGAGCTCAACGGGGAGTCCGTGCGTGTCCCACCCCGCCCTCCGGCGCACCCGGTACCCGCGCATCGTCTTGTAGCGAGGGATCGCGTCTTTAAATGCACGCGCCTCTAAGTGATGGAGTGCGGGGGCAGCGTTTGCAGTCGGTGGGCCCTCATAAAAAACGAACTCGCCTTTTGGGGCGGGTTTGTTAAGCGACTGTTCAAATATCTTGTTTTCTTTCCAGAACTTCAGTACCTCCTCTTCTTTTTGGGCGGTATCGGACTTCTGGCTTTTATCTTCAGCCATCTAGCTATGGTATCACAGGGCACTATTTCTTGAGCTGGATAAAAACGAGGGCACTAAACCCTGCTAGGACGATAAGTCCAAGGAATCCGAACGAGAACCACGCCCACTCGGGGCTCGTGCTTTCGATGGCTGCTGCAACTTGCTTACTCCTCTCTTCTAGCTCGGTGGTCTTTGCGCCCAGCACCCGAGGTTCTGATTTTTGCGCGACCGCCTTTTCTGTCACAGCTGCAGTTTTTTGCGCGACTGGTTTTGGGGGCGCAACATAGGTATGTGTAACAACACTCACTCCCTTCTCATCTATAAGGGAGAGCGACTCCCCAGAATTACTGAGAGACATCGCGGTATCAAAGACGAGCCCTGTATACTCGGGATTGTCCGCATAGAAAAAAACAGGATCAGCTGCAAGAATAAAACGAGTGTTCGTCGGCACAGCGCCGCTCTCTCCTGTAATTTTGTGTCGCACCCCACCCTCTAAGAATCGCCAGGTGCGTATGTCAGGTATCGTGGTGTCTGTGTAGAACTCAACCCACTCGCGCTTCGTGTCTGTACCGGGCACATCGTACATAACATCTACTACCATAATAGAAGCCGCCGCGCTCCAAGGGAGCGCGGCGGTGAAAAGAAGCGCAGCTATGAGCAGCGCGTTCTTCATCTCTATCGAGTGACTGAAATGTCAGGCGTCGATTCTTGTGTGTCAGGCGCAGAGATCGTAACACGACCGTTTGAATCCTGAATCATAAAGTATTTCGTCGTTGACGCATTTCCTGTTGTTGGATCAAATGGGAATGAAGGAATGTACGTTGGAGTGAGGCAGGCTAGGTCAACCTGGTTTCCAGAAACAGTTCCTCCCACAATAATCTCAGATAATGTTGTTGGGAGCGATGGGCAGCCATTTGTAGCAAAATTGCCTTTGCTGTCTGCAATCTTCTGACCAACTGCATTAAGAATCGCATTTACGTTTGATGTGCGCTGCGAGTCATTTGCCTGACGGAACTGACGCGCTGGGTTAATAGCAACGAGAACGATACCTGCGAGGATGGCGATAATGCCGATCACTACGAGGATTTCAATAAGTGTAAAACCACGAGCTGACTTTTTCATGTCTATAAAATGATTAAATAAGGGCTTATGAGGCTTGCGGTACTTGTACCACACAGTATACCCCAGCGCAACTAAGGTGATGTCGCCTTCTCTGCCTGACTTACCAGTGCCCCGTTAGACGTCTGTATGACCGCAGTGAGGTACGTAGTCGCCTTCTTGTAGATTCCTGCGACACGCACCGTGCTCTGACCAGACACTGGTGTGTTGGGTGCCACAGAAAGAATGGTGCAACTGTTTGTTCCTACCTGTACCGAAACATTGGTTGCTACATAGAGCGGGTCACTAAACACTTTTACTGTTGCGACCGAGACGCATGACTCAGCAAGCGCCTGTGATGAGCGTTTATTTTCTATTTCTAAAAGGTAAAGCCGTCCGGTAATCCCACGCATACCGAGCGTCACTACCGTAATTAAAAGCACGAACGACACCACGATCGCGGAGATGAGCGCAATAAATCCTCGGTTAGTTTTGTGGGCGTACATACATGCGGAGCGGTCCTATTACGTTTCCATTAACTGAAAAACTCATATCAATAGCAGACGGATGAGCGACCGTTGCGAAAGTGAGATTGGTAAACGCCACACGCGACGCCGTGAGTGCGACAGGTGCGCTTCCGTCTGTCGCAAGATAGAGTATCCCGTCGGTATTTGTAAATACGAGTGTCCCGTATGGCCCCACAACGCTCAAGGTTCCTGCGTTCGGCACGCTTACCGTAGTAGCAGAGAGCATAGCCCACTGCACCTTCTGCACCACAAATGCCGTTTCAGCGTCAGCACTTATTTTGTCTGCCGTGCGTCCTGCACCAGAGAGGATGGGGTGCACAGACACAAGAACACTTCCTAAAAGGAACGCCGTGAGCGCGACGTAAATGATAGACTCGAGAATAGTAAATCCGCGCACAGTTTGCATACTAGCTACAGGACGTCCCTGGCTTATCGTAAATAACACGTAAGATATCGTTCGATCGGTTAGCGCTGAAAATAAGGTTGTCGAGATACGTGATAGCGCGTGTTACTTGTGAAAAGTTAAGTCCGCACGTGCTCACCACCGTCGGGGTTGCAGGGACAGACACTCGTATGACGTAAAACGGAAGGTTAGAGTCCGTGGACATAAGGAATGCATACTTGCCTTGTGCAGTAATTCCTGACACTTCGGAGTTAGAGCCCAGTCCCATGCGCAGCGCACCGAGAGCAACAAGCGATGACTGGTTTGATGCATCGATGATGTAGAAGTCTCGCTCAGATGCATTATTGGTGCGCTCGCGTCCTAGGTACACGCGCGTCCCCACCACATCGAGCGTGGTACCGTCTTCAGTACTTTCCACAGGAGTTGCGGCTGTAGTCCGCGCGTTAAACTTTTTCTCCATGGCGCCAGGTGTTGAAAAGTTTGGCGGAAGCGTCATGGACGCAGGATTAGACACATCGACAAGCACAAGCTCCCCATAATCGGCAGACGTTGCGAGGTATGCCGTGGTGCCCTGCACCACTATATCGTTAACATTATGAGTTACCTCTAATGATCCGAGGTGTGTGGGGGTAGACGGAGTGGTCACATCGAACACATGAAACTCCGGCCCCGCAGTTTCCTTTGTACCTATGTAGAGTCGGTTATTAAAGTATGCGATAGTGCGCCCCTCCGGATACGAGCCAGTGTCATCAACTCCGACAAGACTCGTGGAGGTTACTAAGACCGGAGTCGCCGGAAAAGAAATATCTATAACTTGAAGCTGATTTTCGTTGTCGTTCTGCACGACGTAGGCATAGTTCCCCGCAACTACCACGTCGTACAATCCCTTGCCGGTATTTATTTCACTTACCAGTGTTGGGTTTTGGGCATCGTCTACGTTAAAAATATAAAAGTCCTCTTTGCTTGCCGACGACGGGTCTGCAACTAAAAACACATAGCGGTGTCCACCTACCCAGTGCGCATCAATGCCGGTGCCGTCTGCACCTGAAACATCCTCAGATCCGTATGATGCAGGATTTTCCCACCCATCGAGCGGTACGATGGGGTCACATCCGCCTGCATAAAACTGCGCGGTTGAAGTAGATGCGAGGAGTGACACAAACGATGCATCGAGCAGACGGTTTTTATCTGACGACCACGACACGGATGAGGTGACCTCCTTCACGCACGGGCTCGTTAATGCCATGACCGACGACGTTGAGTACCCACCATCGAGTGCAGGGTTAGATGCTGACACGCTCTGAATGGAGTCCCACGCAGAGTAGGCCTGTGCTAAGTTTCGCTCGTGCATCGACGACTCGCGAAAGAGTCCGCCTGAGGTAAGGTTCATATCCATACCACTCACCTGCCCACCAAGCGCAATCATCAGCGCTCCTCCGAGTGCTAAGGTCGACACCACAAATGCAATGAGTACCTCTATGGTGAACGAGCCTCGAGCGGTGCGAAATGTTTTCATACTTACCACTCGACGCGACCTTCACTATTAATATCTACCGAGAGCGACGCGGGCGCACCCTCAAACGTAACAGGACCTACCGCCGTGGTCGTTGCAGAGAGTTGCGTAAAGATAATGTCTAAAGGAAGCGTGACGCCAGTGACCGAAACCGCAGCGTTCCGCGCAACCGTTTTATACGAAGCAGGAAGCGCTGCGTAAGAAGCACCATCAAACATAGTGAATTGGTTTGCGTCGATTCTTACTCCGTGTGGGAGCGCATCTCGGTTTACTAAGGACGCGGTGCGCTGTGTAAGAAGGAGTGACACAAACATATCGCGCTCTGCTGTAACCGATCCTCGCACAATAGAGTCAATGCCCATAAAAAGCGTAAATGCGGCGACCGCGAGGAATACACCGAGCACTATGAGCACTTCAAAAAGAGTAAAGGCTCTCATGGCTTAGCGCTGCAGAGACTGGGTGACCTGGTAAATAGGAGCGATAACCGAGACCGCAACGAGCCCAACCACGAGTCCCATAACCACCATGAGGATGGGCTCTATCGAGTTAGACAGGTTCTTGGTCATATCGTCGAGTTCGCCATCGTACAGGTCCGCAAGGTACATAAGTGAGCCCGAGAGGTTACCTGTGCGCTCACCTATGGCGACGAGGTGTGTCATCATAGGCGGGAAGTACTGTTTGTGTTTCTCGAGGAGTGTCGACAGACGCTTCCCCGTTTGTACCTCAAGGGCGACCTGTGCAAGAAGTTTTCGATAGTGCGAGTTCTCCATCGTCTCGCCGACAATGATCACCGCTTCGGAAAGTACGATACCGCTCTTCAGCATGAGTCCGAGCGTTCTACAGATGGTCGTCATGTTGTACGCACGGCCAATAGACCCGACAATCGGAAGATGAAGGAGCGAACGGTCTACCCAGTATTTAAAAATCGGAAACGCACGAAGTGCCATCCCCCACCCAATGACAAAAACAACTATGGCCCCGACCACGTAGAGTCCGTTATTCTGAAGGAAAAGTGAGAGCCAGAGAAGTACGCGCGTCGTGATAGGAAGTTCAACGTGGAGCGATATAAAAATCGGCATAATCTTAGGGAAGATGTACACCGTGAGAATTCCTGCGACGCCGATAGTTGCTACCGACACAATGATCGGGTAGACGAGCGCGCCCTGTATTTTACGCCTAAGTTCGTGGCGCTTCTTTAACTCGTCGGCAAGGTAGATTAAGTTTTGCGCTAAGACGCCCGACATTTCTCCAACGCGGATGATGTTAACGGCGAAGTGCCCGAACGCACGCGTAAACTTTTTAAGACTTGAGGCGAGTGTCTGTCCTGCTGCAACGTCAACAATGAGCGCGTCGTAGAGACGCACCATTCGTCCAGAGGTCGCCTGCTCTTTTAAGACGTGCATGCTTTCAAGAAGTGGGACACTCGCAGAAACGAGGAATGACAAGCGTTTTGCAAAAAGGACTTGGTCGCGTGACGAAAAGCGCATCCCGTACACCGAACCTCGGGCTTTCATTAAATTCGGAAGATATTTTTGTAGCAGTGCCTTCATATTATTCGTGGCCAACGCGGAGCACTTCTGAAATTGTGGTGAGTCCGTTCTTTGCTTTCTCAAAACCGTCTTGAATCATAGGAATCATACCCCTCGCCGCTGCGACAGCTCTGATATCGCTCGTCGTAGCCTTAGTTAGTATGGCCTCTCGCACCTGCGCATCAACCTCTAAGACTTCATGAATACCTACGCGACCGTGGTACCCCGTGTTGTCGCACTGGTCGCACCCCTTACCGACATAAAACGTTGGCTGCACGGCGAGTACAGATGCGGACACGATTTCTGAAAGACTTTTTAGTTCTACGTTAGTGAGCGCGCACGTTTCTTTACAGTGCTCACAAATGCGTCGGACTAAGCGCTGTGCCACCACAACCGACACCGTCGATGCTATGAGGTACGGCTCAACCTTAAGATCGAGAAGTCGCGGGAGGCTCGATGGTGCGTCGTTTGTGTGCAGAGTTGATAAGACTAAGTGTCCGGTGAGCGCGGCATTTATTGCAAGCCCCGCTGTTTCAGCATCACGCACCTCCCCGACCATAATGATGTTAGGGTCCTGGCGGAGTATGGAGCGAAGGCCGTGCGCAAACGTAAGTCCTGTGCGTGGGTTTACTTGTATTTGGTTAATGCCGATGATGGAGTACTCGACCGGATCTTCGACTGTAATAATAGAGCGCTCAGTCGTGTTTAGAAGCTTTATGAGTGTATAGAGTGTTGTTGTCTTTCCGCTCCCTGTGGGACCAGTAATTAAAATCATTCCGTGCGGCTTTTCTATCGCGACGCGCAACTTCTCTTCGTTCTCTTTTGTGAATCCGAGGCCTTCAAGTTCAGATGAACCAGACTGTTCTGCGAGTAGACGAAGCACTGCGTTTTCTCCGTAGTACGTCGGCATAATAGAGACACGTACATCCACGCACTGCTCGCCATAGGTCGCGCGGAACCGTCCATCTTGTGCAGCTTGATGCTCATCGGTCCGTAGTCCCGAAAGGATTTTGAGACGCGCAATGACTTCGTCACGAAGCGTGGCAGGTATAACTGCGATGTCACGGAGTGCTCCGTCCACGCGATACCTAACTTTTAATATGCCGCTTTCCGGGTCGAGATGGATGTCGGAGGCACGTGCCGCATGTGCATTTTGGACTAGAGCGTCTACAACAGTAATTGCTGAGGCGCCGCTTCCTTTTGCGAGTTCTTCAGATACGGAAAGGGCCATAAGTGACCAAATAATGCATTATTTTTGACCTCGGGTCAATCACATGTGCTCGGGCGCAGTTATACCTAAAAGCCAAAGACCATTCTTCATGGTGGTGGCAAATGCTTGTGTGAGCGCCACCTTATACGACGAGTGTGGGTCGTGTGTGTCTACGATTTTCTCGCGGGCATACCAAGAGTTAAACATCCCTGCAAGTTCAGTGAGGTACGTCGTGACGTAGTGCGGCTCGTACTCCTTAGTAGCGCGCAGTACCACTTCAGGGAAGCGATACAGGACTCGCTCTAAGTCATCTGTCTTGTCTGGTGCCATCGATGATGAGGGCGTAATCTTTTCCTCCTTCGCTTTTGCAAGTACGGACAGCGCGCGTGTGTGCGAGTACTGGAGGTAGGGCCCCGAGTCTCCCTCAAACGACAGCGCAGCTGCGGGATCGAATGTAACGTTTCGACCAGTCCCCTGCTTCAGTATGCCGAATTTCAATGCCGCAACAGCAACCGCATCTGCCACTTCTGCTTTTGCATCACCTAACTCACGATCCTTCATTTTCTCAATTGCAGCGTTATGAAGATCCTCGAGTATCGACTCTCCAGTAAGCACATTACCCTTTCTTGATGACATCTTCCCAGTCGTCAATGATAGGAAGCCGTGTCCAATATGAATCTGTTTACCAACAAGGTCTGGATAAACAGTTTCGGATGCCTTAAACACAACTTTAAAATACTGCTGCTGCTCACCTCCCGTCTCAATAATTGAAAGATCAAAGGGAAACACTTCCCGCTTGTGCGTGATCACTCCGATATCTTTTGCTCCGTAAGTGGGGAGACCTTGCGAATTAATAAAAACTTCAGTGTGAAGTCCATGCGGCTCACCTCTAAAAATCACGGCACCATCACTCTTCTCAAAAATCCCGTCCTCAATATGTGCGCTGACTACCTGAAGTCCTGCGGGACCTGACTGGCTCTCATAAAATTCAAGATCAAACTTCTCGGTACCAAGTGTCTTGCAAATAGCGAGCAAGTGCCTGAGCGACGTCGTGCGCCCTTTCTGATAGATGAGATCAAGATCAGAGTCTGACTTGTCGTACAGCTTTTTATTTATTTCTTCAATTTCTTTCTTTGCCTTTTCGTCGTCCTCGTACGCTGATGCACCCACAGCATATGCCTTTCCGAGCGCAAGAATGTCGTCAGGATCTGAGCCAGTTTTCTGCACACCCCACACTGCTTTTGCAACAGTAAGACCTATATCGGATGGGTAGTTAAACCTACGCACCTCCGCTCCAGCAAACTCAACAAGACGGGCCAGTGACTCGCCAGTAATATTCGACATTAAGTTACCGACGTGGAGTGGTTTAAAGAGGTTAGGACTTGTGTACTCAACTATTACCTTCTTGTTTTTTAGTATTCCATTCTTGCCCCAGTCACTCCCCACCGCCACAATGTCGGCAACAGATGTTGTAAAAAACTTTCGCGAGAGGCTAAAGTTTATAAATCCTGGCCCCGCAACTTCTATTTTCTCGACACCGTCTATTGAGCCAAGTGCTGCAACCAATTCTTCAGCAAGCGCCTTCGGATTCTTCTTTGCTGCCTTGCTTGCGACCAGAGCGACACTGGTCGCATAGTCTCCGTGCGTTAAGTCTGCCGGGTGCTCGAGAGACGGGACCACTCCTTCTATACCAAGCTCAACAAGCGCTTTCTGTAGCGCGGCGATAATCTTGGCCACTATGTCCATTCACGCATAGTACCGCAGGGAGGTTTAGTGCCACAAGGAGAGTTTCTTTTGTCACCGAGCGTACACTGCTGACACTAAAAAGATTCAGGGATTGGGAACTTGAGCGCGAGTGCCTTGATTTCAGCGCGCACTTTTTCTTTCATCGCTGCGTCGTCCTTATGCTTCAGTGTTTCTACCATAAGTTCCGCAACTCGCGTGCACTCTACCTCACCGAACTTACGTGTCGTGATTGCTGGTGTACCAAAGCGGATACCCGATGGGTCCATAGGCTTACGTGTGTCGTCTGCGATTGCGTTTTTGTTAAGCGTAATGCCGACCTCGTCCAACACCGTCTCAGCCTCTTGACCCGAAATACCGAGCGAACCAAAAACGTCAGCGAGGATAAGGTGATTTGATGTCCCGCCACCAAGCATCCGTATGCTGTTTTGCTGAAACACAGCTTCCATAGCTTTCGCGTTCTTGAGGATTTGCGCTGCGTACACTTGGAATGATGGGTGCAGTGCTTCTCCGAACGCAACGGCTTTTGCGGCTATGACGTTCATGTGCGGACCACCCTGAAGTCCAGGGAACACTGCTTTGTCTATCTTCTTTGCCACTTCAGCACTCTCTCGAGTGAGCACCATGCCCCCGCGTGGCCCACGCAGTGTCTTGTGCGTCGTTGTGGTCATAACGTCAAAGCCAAAGTCGAACGGGTTTTTAATCGCCTTCCCCGCGATAAGTCCTGCGATATGCGCGATGTCCATGACCGCATATGCCCCCACTTCACGCGCAATAGACACAAACTTCTCATAGTTGAGTTCGCGCGAGTACGCGCTAAAGCCAGCGAGAACAATTTTTGGTTTTTCTTTCTTTGCAACCTCAAGCATTTCATCGTAGTCGATCTCGCCCGTGTCAGGATTCTTCATCTTGTATCGCACGAAACGAAACACCTTTGCGGGAAAGGTCACTGGGTGCCCGTGCGTGAGGTGTCCGCCATGGGAGAGGTCCATGCCGAGCACGGTATCTCCGGGCTCTAGGAGTGCGGCGTAGAGCGCGAGGTTTGCCGGCGCACCGCTTAGTGGCTGCACGTTCGCAAACTGTGCGTTAAACAACTTCTTCGCACGCTCACGTGCAATATCCTCGACGACGTCCGTAAACTGCTGACCGCCATAGTAACGCGCACCTGGGTATCCTTCAGAATACTTGTTCGTAAACACACTCCCGTTTGCCTCGCGCACTGCACGCGACACGTAGTTCTCGCTCGGTATAAGCTCGAGCCCGTGCTTCTCCCGCTCCTCTTCTCCATGTATCGCTTTTGCTACCTCTTCGTCCTGCTTTTCGATTTGTGAATAGTCCATAGCCAAATGGTTTAGTTTAATAAGTACACATGGCTAGGCCGTCAGATCATAAATGCATTATACGGCAATCTCTCGAACGATACGCACAATGTCAGTGTGCATCTCTTCGGGGGTACGACTTGCGTCCACAAGGTGAACTGGCGCAAACTCTTTAAGCGCCAAAAATCCCGTACGTACGCGCTCGTGGTACACAATCGGTTTTACATCAAACTTGCTTTTATCTTGCCCTGAATCAGTCTTCCTACGCTCAAATGCGACCTGCGCCGGCAGATCGAGAATAACGTACGCACTAGGTATGAAGTACGGAGGAAGAGACTTTCGCACTGCATGAAATACAGGTTCAAGTGTCGTTCGTTCTTCACCATATATCTGAAACGCGAATGTCGATGAGTCGTACCGGTCTGTAATTACATGGGTCCCTTGCGCTCGTGTAGGTTCAACCAAATCTTCGATGTGTGACCCTCGTGCAGCCCAGAACAGAAAAAAGTCACACACCGGGTTTGAAGCGGTGCCGCCCTGGCGTAGAAGGTCAGTTCGGATCTCCTCGGCACGAGGTGTCCCACCAGGCTCTCTAGTAAAAACAAATTGATCTTTAGGCAGTGCCCCTTGGAGAAGGCGTATCTGGGTCCCCTTTCCAGACCCATCCATTCCGTCAATCACAATGAATTTGCCCCGCTTCATGTCCACATACTACCCCAGAGCATCACGAGGTACACTGAGGGTATGAAGGCCTATCTTGACGTGATGGAGAATATTATGAAAAACGGTATAGATCGCGAAGGTAGGAATGGTAAAACACGAGCGCTCTTTGCGCAGCAAGTACGATTCAACTTTGCTGACGGATTCCCTGCTGTAACTACCAAGAAACTCGCCTTTAAGGCGGTTAAAAGTGAACTTCTTTGGTTCCTTGAAGGCTCGAACGACGACAGCAGACTTAAGGAACTCAACGGAAGCGAACGCACTATCTGGACCGACAATGCTGAGGCAAACTACTGGACTCCGAAAGCTATGTTCCCTGGTGACCTCGGTCGCATCTACGGAGTCCAATGGCGTAAGTGGCGCTCGCCAGCCGGAAAAATAGTCGACCAAATAGCGACCGTTATAGATAAAATAAAGAATAATCCTACAGACCGCAGACTCGTCGTGAGCGCATGGAACCCGGGCGAGCTCGACCAGATGGCACTCCCACCGTGCCACATGCTGTTCCAATTTTTCCCTAACCCGAACACGAAGCAACTGTCAGTACACATGGTGCAGCGCTCGTGCGACATGTTCCTTGGAGTACCATTTAATATCGCTTCGTATGCCCTCCTCCTCGCAATGATCGCCCGGGTCACCGGCTATACACCACACGAGGTAGTCTTAAGCCTCAACGACGCGCACATCTACCACGAGCACTTTGACGCCGTACGAGAGCAACTTACCCGCGAGCCCTACCCTCTCCCTACACTCAAGCTAAACCCGAGCGTCACCGACATTAACGCTTTTACTATGGATGATATAGAATTGGTCAATTACCAGTCGCACCCAACCATTAAAGCTAAGATGCTCGTCTAACCTATGGCACTTTCTGACAAAAAAATTCTTGAGCATATAAAAGCGGGCACGGTCGTCATCGAGCCGTTTGTCCGAGAGAACCTTGCGACCTCGAGCTACGACGTCACTATAGGCGAATGGTACTACCGTGAACAACCCCCACACGAACACAAAAAGGTCTTTAATGTGTATTCAAAGTCAGATACAGAACGCGTGTGGGGCACCGAACCGCAGCGCGCACAAAAAGCTAAAGATGCGTTAAAAAACTTCCAGTTTGCCTATGATGGGATTCAGTCTGAAGACAAAGTTATTTTGCTAGAGCCAGGTGAAACAATACTTGCACATACGAATGAGTTTATTGGTGGGCGCGAGACTGTGACTACCATGATGAAGGCTCGCTCATCGCTCGGCCGCAACTTTATCAATGTCTGTAAGTGTGCAGGCTGGGGTGACGTCGGCTACGTAAACCGCTGGACGATGGAAATCTCTAATGCCTCGCAGCACTACATCATCCCACTTGTGGTAGGACGGCGCATCGCACAACTCGTATTCTTTGAAACTGGTCCTATAGCAGGAAAAGACTACGCGGCAAGTGGCAAGTACCAGGTCTCTACCGATATGAAAAAACTGAAGAAAGACTGGAAACCAGATATGATGCTCCCCCGCCTCTGGAACGATCGCGATATTAAAAAGAAATGAGTGCGCGTGTCTCAATGATCGCCGTCATAGGGGCGAAGACGCGTGCGCTAGGCAAAAACAATGCCCTTGTATGGCGTATTCCCGAGGACCTGAAGTACTTTAAACAAACCACCTTGGGTCACGCAGTGATTATGGGCCGCAAAACCTACGAGTCAATAGGAAAGCCCCTGCCAAGCCGTACCAACATCGTGGTAACGCGTACACCTACCTTCAAGGCAGAGGGCTGTAAGGTCGTCGAATCACTCGACAATGCTCTTGCCTACGCCCGCGCGCTCACGAACCCTGGCTCCCCTGAGCTTTTTATAATTGGCGGCGCAGAGATATATGCTCAGGCACTCCCCCAGACAGATCGTCTTTACCTCACTCTCATTGATGACCCCGGAGATGGAGCTGACGTATTCTTTCCCGAATATGAAAAAGAGTTTACAAAAGTGATTGCTGAAGAGCGCGGGGTATCAGGTACTATCCCCTTCCGTCGCGTTATCCTAGAGCGCACACAAGGCTCGTAAAAATCTCATCCGCATACGACTCGTCCACCATCTTTTCCGGATGAAACTGGAAGCCCCAGATTAAACGTTCTGTGTGTCGTATCACTTCTGGCCCGTGCTCGGAACGCGCGAGCACTCTGACTTCTGGAGGAAGTGACGCGATAACCCATCGGTGCGCATCGTATGCCTCAAACTCTGTGCGTCCAGCAAACATTGGGTCATCAGCTACTACTTCGACGCGTACCAAGTCTCGCTCCTTGCTCTCCTCTCCGTGGTCGGCTAGGGAACCACCAAACGCACGCGCTATAAGTTCGCACCCGTAACAGATGCCGATGATGGGTGTAGTGGTCGTTTTTATTAAATCTATCTCTGGCAAAAGCAGCCACTCATTTTCAGTAATCGGGAACTTGCTCGAGCCAGAAAGTACTATGAGGTCTGCGTCCCCTACTTCATGCAGGTGCGCAGTATCATACACCACCACTTCGTGCCCTTTAAGAAGTGCGAGTAGTTTTTCTGGAGCATGACTCCCATTATTTACGAGCGCAACTTTCATTACCTCAGTCTAGCGCAAAACAAAAACCACCCGAGTGGGTGGTTTGAATTACGAATCTGTTTAAACAATATCTATCCCCATACTTCGGGCAGTACCAGCAATAATCTTTTCTGCCTGTGCCTGATCAGTAGTGTTAAGGTCTGGCATCTTTTTCGTTGCGACCTCTTTAAGCTGTGACTTGGTGAGCTTTCCTGCTTTGACCGTACCTACCTTACCTGAGCCCTTCTCTAACCCTGCAGCCTTTAGGATAAGGCGTGACGCTGGGGAAACCTTGAGTACGAAGGTAAACGTACGGTCATCCATGACTGAAAGGTCGACTGGGATAATGTCCCCGCGCATCTCCTTCGTGCGGTCGTTAAACTCCTTGACGAACTGCCCAATGTTGACTCCTGCGGGGCCAAGGGCGGTTCCTACTGGAGGCGCAGGTGTAGCGGCGCCGCCGGGAATCTGTAACTTAATCTTTTTAACAACCTTAGCCATAGTGTTTGTATTCTACTTATATTTTACGAATTTGCAAAAAGTCGAGCTCGACGGGCGTCTCACGACCGAACATAGACACAAGGACTTTGATCTTACCCTTCTCCTCATCTATCTCTCCTACCTTACCCTCAAGGTCCTT
>CAYTKJ010000003.1:39587-41011 GCA_964438675.1 uncultured Candidatus Saccharibacteria bacterium | reverse complement strand
GTCGACGTGACCGATGGTACCGACGTTGACGTGTGGTTTAGTACGGTCAAAGTTTCCTGCCATAACTTTTATTTAGATTATTAAGAAGTAAAGTCAAACAGCCAGTCCCCTTTGGTATGGAAGCTAGGACCCCGCTCCCTCACCGTCTGGTGTCCGCAGACGATAAAACACGCGTGTAGCGTTACTCGCATCCTATACGACCCTTAGGAAAAGGTCAAGAACCGCCTCCGTTCCGAAACGGATCCTCAAACCAGCCATTTTCCATTCGTTTGTACCTGCCTCGTCCACGCGGTTGACCTTTTGCTTTGTTGAATTTACTTCTGTTAGCCCTCTTACCATCCTGCGGAAACAATTTCCTGAGCACCTCCTCAATGTAATCCTGCGTACCCCGTATAATAACCTGCACTCCGCGACGATACACTTCGCAAACCCGTTCTTCAGGTTTCTCTTTGCCAAAAAACGAACTCATGAAAAAAGTGTACGCCTGCGAGGACTCTATAACAAGTGCACCTTGCACGATACTTCTACCCTCTGCTATACTCACGCCCTATGTTCGAGAATAAAAGAACACGTGTCATCAGGCCTCCCTTAAAGTCTGAAGACTTGAAGGCCGTCAAAAAAGCGGTTGAAGATTCTTGGAACACATTTAACGCACTACCAAAAGGCGACGTCGCACGTGAGGCGCTCCAAGATCAAATCGAGACTTTAGCTCAGCAATTGTGTAATGGTGGCACAGGGCCAGGCGTCCCGACTGTAACGGTACATGTGGGGAGCTGTTTGAAACAAAATACGAATGGCGATCTACCCAACCCAACGTTAGTCCCATATGCGGAAATGAGAATTGGATGCAAGGAGCTTGATAATAAGGCACCGAAAGAGTATATGGGAGCACTCATAGCAGCTATCCTTGATGGCCTTGATCATGGCCCACTACGCACTGCTGCCAGTGGAACCACGGTACAAGTATCTGTAAGCAGACGCGGACATCAATTCCCGATCTCGCGGATAGATGTTCCGTCAGTAGAGAAAAGTGCTGAAAAGTTCAAAAAACGCTAAGGGAACCGATAGAAACCGTTACTTCCTTGCTGCCTTAATTGCTTCAGCAACGTTTGTTGGCACTACTTCGTAGTGGTCAAACTCCATGGTCCACGATGCGCGCCCCTCGGTCATCGAGCGAAGCTGTGTGGTGTACCCAAACATTTCAGAGAGTGGAACTTTCGCGTTGATGACTTTTGCCATACCACGCTCCTCCATGCTCTCGATAGCGCCACGCTTTGAGGTAACCGTACCAGTCACGTCACCCATGAACTGCTCTGGTGTTACGACCTCGACCTTCATAATAGGTTCGAGAATCACTGGCTTAGCTCGCTCAGCTGCTTCCTTAAAGGCCTGAATAGCGGCGATTTTAAAGGCGATTTCTGATG
>CAYTKJ010000003.1:0-39577 GCA_964438675.1 uncultured Candidatus Saccharibacteria bacterium | reverse complement strand
TTTCTGATGAGTCAACATCGTGGTATGAACCATCGTAGAGCTCGACTGAGATGTCCTCCATTTTGTAGCCGGCAGAAATACCACGCTCCATTGCCTCCTTCACCCCCTTCTCGACAGCTGGGATGTACTCCTGTGGAATGACGCCTCCCTTAATGTTGTTGATGAACTCAAAGTGATCCTCGCGTGAGACGTTATTCGCTATTTTCTTTCCTTCCTCTAACGGTTCGAGCGGCTTAATGCGCAAGACGACGTGTCCATACTGACCACGACCGCCTGTCTGTTTGATGTACTTATGCTCTGCTTCAGCCATCTTCTGAATAGTCTCGCGATACGCCACCTGCGGCTTACCCGTCGTAGCGCCAACTGAGAACTCACGCTTCATGCGGTCAACCAAAATCTCAAGGTGCAACTCGCCCATGCCCTGAATTATCGTCTCACCCGTTTCTGTATCTGATGAAACACGGAAGGTTGGGTCCTCGTCCTGAAGCTTCTTAAGCGCGAGGCCCATTTTTTCTTGGTCAGCCTTCGTATTTGGCTCGATACGCATAGAGACCACTGGCTCTGGGAATTTAATTTCCTCAAGCACAATTGGTTTTTCTTCTGAACAGAGCGTGTGCGACGTCTTAGCATCCTTAAGTCCCACTGCCGCCGCAATCTCTCCGGCGTACACGTCCTTCACTTCCTCACGCTTATCAGCCTGAAGTCGCACGATGCGACCCAAGCGCTCCTTGCTCCCTGTCGACGAGTTGTAGATGTACGAACCAGCTGAGACGGTACCTGAGTACACACGGAAGAACGTAAGTGCGCCGACGAATGGATCGGTCTGGAGTTTAAAGGCGAGCGCGGCGAACGGCTCATCGTCCGCAGGGTGGCGCTCAATAGCGTGGCCAGTGTTTGGATCAATACCGGTCTTTGGTGGAAGATCAATTGGTGACGGGAGGTACTCTACAACGGCGTCGAGGACGAGCTGTACTCCTTTGTTCTTGAGGGCTGAACCACAAAATACTGGGACGATCTCGTTTGCAATAACTGCCTTACGGAGCGTTGCTTTCAAAACTTCAAGTGTTGGCTCCTTTCCGTCGAGATAATCTGCAGTGAGTTTCTCGTCCTGCTCTACAATGCGCTCGATCAGCTCTCCTCGATACTTCGCGGCATCTGCCTTGAGGTTTTCAGGAATTTCGTCCGTATAGCGCACCTCTTTACCCATATCGCCCTCAAAATAAACCGCCTGCATAGTCAAAAGGTCGATGGCGCCATTGTGTTCACTCTCCTCTCCGATAGGGATCTGCATACGCACTGCCTTCTTCGTGAGTCGGTCAAGAATAGACTTGTATGATCGTTCAAATGACGCACCCGTGCGGTCAAGCTTGTTAATGAGACAGACTCGTGGCACCTTGCCTTCATCCGCGTAACGCCAGTTCGTCTCTGATTGAGGCTCTACGCCGGCAACGCCGTCAAACACAACCACTGCACCGTCCAAAACGACGAGTGAGCGCTTTACCTCTACAGTAAAGTCGATGTGGCCTGGAGTGTCGATGATGTTAAAGCGATATTTCTTTGAGGTGTCTTTCTTATCAGTTTCTCTGGTCGGTGTCCAAAAGCACGTAATAGCAGCTGCAGTGATCGTGATGCCACGCTCGCGCTCCTGCTCCATCCAGTCGGTGGTCGTCTCTCCTTCATGCACCTCGCCAATTTTGTGCTGACTTCCTGTATAGAAAAGAATACGCTCAGACGTCGTCGTCTTACCTGCATCGATGTGAGCGATAATACCGAAGTTACGGACTTTTTCGATTGGATAATCTCGTGCCATATCGTCCTACCTTACCACGCGAGGTGCGCAAATGCGCGGTTTGCCTCAGCCATGCGGTGGACGTCGTCACGTTTTCGGATAGCTGGACCCTCGCCCTTTGCCGCTTCCATAAGAACTGCAGCTAACTTTTCCTCCATCGCCTTACCCTTTCCACTTCGTGCGGCACCAATAATCCACTGGAAGGCAAGGAGGCGGCGGCGCGCAGGACGAACCTCGGTAGGGACCTGGTAGTTAGCTCCGCCAACACGACGTGAACGAACCTCGATATTCGGCGACACATTTGCGAGCGCGGTATCAAAAACAGCAATAGGGTCCAGCGACGCATCAATCTCTTTTATTTTATCGAACGCACCATAGACGAGGGATCGCGCGAGCGACTTTTTACCGTCCCACATAATCGCGTTTATAAAACGCGCGATGGTCTCTGACTGGTATTTTGCGTCGGGAGAGACAGTGACTTTACGATTTACTTTTCTACGCATACAAATTAATTCTTAGGCTTCTTAGCTCCGTATCGTGAACGACCGCGGCGGCGCTTGTCGAGACCCGCCGTGTCGAGTTTGCCACGCACAATCTTGTATCGTGTGGAAAGGTCCTTGGTACGACCTCCGCGCAGCATCACCACTGAGTGCTCCTGAAGGTTGTGTCCCTCACCCGGGATATACGCCGTAACCTCCATGCCGTTTGAGAGACGAACGCGGGCTATTTTACGAATTGCTGAGTTAGGCTTACGAGGCGTCTTGGTGGTGACTTTTGTACATACACCACGCTTAAATGGAGACGGGTAGAATGTTGGCTTATTCTTGAGCACATTAAAGCCACGCGTGAGTGCGATGGTCTTACTTTTTCGTGGAAGTGTCCGACGAGGTCGCTTCCTTAGTTGATTGATGGTTGCCATTTCGGTATAAAAAATCGCTCGCAAAGGAGCACAAGCACTATACTACAGGCCCGTAATTAGTGCAAAGAGCGACCTCACCGTGGCAGCAAGAGGAGCGCTCAGAAAGTTCACAATAATAATAAGTATGAGAATGAGGCCAAACGGACCGAGCGCATACGTCATGCGCTCAAGCTCTTGGTATCTCATGTAGAGCCCTGGAGGGAGAAACGCAGCCACCACCTTCGACCCGTCTAGGGGTGGAATCGGGAGCATGTTGAGTATGGCGAGGGAGATATTTGCTGCGACAATTATAAATACTACTGTCAACATCTCTGGACCAATGAACCCAAAGCGCACAAGAAACCCCGCACCGATAGCGATTGCTATGTTTGTAGCTGGGCCAGCAAACGCGGTAAGTGCTTCCCCCCACTTTCCATACCGTAGGTTGTACGGATTAACCGGTACCGGCTTTGCCCACCCCAAAAGGAATGGGGAGCCTGAGAGTAGAGCGAGTCCAGGGACAATAATAGAGCCGACTAGGTCAATGTGTGGAATAGGGTTAAGTGTAAGGCGTCCTGCATACTTCGCCGTCGGGTCACCAAGCCATTCTGCAACGTATCCGTGCGCAACTTCATGAAAAATGATTGAGAGTATTACTATAACGACAGCAATAATTTCCATACACACATGATACACTCCGCGCATGCAAAAGGAGAAGGTATACATATACGGAAAGCATGCGCTTGAGGAGGCGCAGGCACATGCACCTCACGTTCTCAAGAAGGTCATGACGGGAGTGGCGGGTGCGGGTCATGGCGGGTACGTAGCTGTGGTCGATGTTGAAAAACTACTCGTCCCCTATACTACGTTTGTCACAACACTGAAGCCGAGCAAAGAGACAGCGGTCCTCGTACTCGGCGGACTCACTGACCCGCACAATGTCGGCGCAATTATCCGCTCGGCAGCTGCATTCAATTTTTCTGCTGTCCTGATTCCGAAAACAAAGCAAGCCCCAATAACCGGCACTGTGGCAAAGACATCCGCTGGTATGATCTTCCGTATTCCACTTGTCAGCATAGAGTCGGTTGAAGCTACTATCATCGATTTGAAACAGCGCGGATTTCTGGCGTACGGCCTCGCTGGAGACGGCTCCGCCGTGTTGGGCACAGAGACATTCATGTCCCCTACAGCATTTGTTGTCGGGAACGAAGGTGTCGGACTTTCACCAGAAGTACGTACCCTCTGTGACAAAGTACTTTCGATACCCATTAATCCACGCACCGAATCGCTAAACGCAGCGCAAGCAGTTACTGTGGTGATGTACGAGTGGAGCAAATCGTATGGCAAATAAAAGAAGCTTCTGGGAAAAGCAGTATAAGAGACCGACACACCTCACCCTCTCTGACGAGCCGGCGGAGGATTTAGAGAAGTTCTGTCGCTTTCTAGAACGCGCGTCGGGCAGGGCACACATGAACGTCACGACACAAGTGGTCGACATCGGCTGTGGCAATGGACGGAACCTCGTCTACCTCTCACGAACCTTCGGTATGCGCGGGTTCGGCTACGATTTATCTAGAGAAGCGATAGAACAAGCGACCACTGCGGCCGCTGGGCTCCCGCTCAAATTTGTAGTGCAGGATATGCGGAAACCCATTCCCCTCCCCGACGCATCCTGCACTATGGCACTCGACATGATGGCGTCGCACATTTTAAACAAGCAGGAGCGTGACGACTTACTGTACGAAGTACTTCGCGTCTTAAAACCTGGCGGTTGGTTCTTTTTTAAGTCCTTCCTCTTAGACGACGACGCAAACGCTGCGCGCATGTTGCGCGAAAACCCAGGACCCGAGGAGGGTATGTACATGCACCCCGAAATTGGTCACGCCGAGTACGTGTGGACCCTAGGTGCTATCCGTAAGCAGTACGAGGACTTTTTCAAAATCCACAAAATAGAAAAATCTTTCAAACACCGCCGAGTAGACGGCTCACCGTGGAAACGCCGCACAGTCTCCGTCTACCTTGAAAAGGCAGGATAGGCGTGTTACATTTCTACAACTATGGCAAAGGAGTGCGCTATCACTGGTAAGTCTACGCTCGTCGGAGGCGGCTATTCTAACCGCACCCGTGCCACCAAGTACAATCCGACTGGAAAAGTACGTCGCAAGGCAAACCTTCAAAAGCGCAAGGTCTTTATCCCTGAGCTCAATACCCACGTTTCAATACTCGTATCTGCTCGCGGACTTAAGACCATCGCTAAGCGCGGTGCATACAAGACACTTAAAAAGGCGGGCGTAGTGTAACTCCGTCCGTCACAAAGGTCACCGTCCCATCCTCGCATGTGTCGAGGATTTTTATTTTTTTTGATACGAAGTAACTGACGACGCTTTCGTGTGGGTGACCATACGTATTGTCACACCCGCGGCTAAACACGACGTACTCGGGCGACACGCTTTCTACAAAATCCGGAAGCGAAGACGTTTTTGATCCATGGTGCCCCGCTTTTAAAATGTCGCTGTCGAGGCCGTATCCCCATTTTAAAAATAATTCTTGCTCCACCTTCGACGGTGCGTCGCCCGTAAGCATCACACTTGTGTTGCCATATACGACACGCATGACGACTGAGCCAGCATTTGTATCCTTCACCTTCGACACGTCGCCGTCTGGATAGAGTATGTCTGCATATGCTCCGCCGCCGAGATCGAGGCGCTGTCCTGCACGAGCAACAACCAGTGCTGTTCCACGCTCAGCCTCTGCCGCATCGACAAACGACTCCCATGCATTCGTAGTGTTTCCTATACCGGGGTCGAGTATGTACCCTACCTCGTAGCGCTCTAATATGTCCGCCATCCCACCCACATGGTCCTTGTCTGGATGAGTAACAACTACTGCGTCGAGTGTCCGGTCCCAAAACGGGAGCCGTGACCCAAGTTCTCGAAGCGCTGCCGAGTCAGCACCAGCGTCAACTAAAACCTGCACCCCCGTAGGCCCCTCTATGAGTATTGAATCCCCCTGCCCCGCGTCGAAGAATGAAACGGTAAGCCCGTGCGGCACTGGCGAGAGCCAGAGGAGCGCGTTTACTGCGACCAACACAAGTGCCACTACCCACTGAATCATGCGTACATGGTACACTCGGCGCATGATCTACACACCTAAAACATTTCAGTTCGGAGCGCTCGAGGGGATATCACAGAAACAACTCGACGTGCACAGTAAGCTCTACGAGGGGTACGTTAAATTTATAAACGTCATCGAGGAACAGCAGACTGAGATGTTGAAAGACTCAGAGAAAAACGCATACGCCTTGGCTGAAGTCACTCGTCGCATCGGTTTTGAGTTTAACGGCATGCGCATGCACGAGCACTACTTCTCTCAGTGGGAGGGTGCCGCTTCCCCTATCTCAGGCGAGCTCGAAAAAGCACTCGTCGCACAGTATGGTTCAGTTGATGCATGGATGGCGCGCTTTAAAGGAGTGGCGATGATGCGTGGCATCGGCTGGGCGATTTTAAGCTGGGATCCGGTCGGAAAGCAGTTTGTAAACCACTTTGTGGCCGACCACGAACTCGGACAGTTGGGAGGAGTTACTCCTATTCTTGCCCTCGACATGTGGGAACACGCCTATATGGTGGACTACGTCCCGGCCGAAAAGACGAAGTATGTGGATGCGTTCTTCAAGAATCTAAACGGTTCAATCGTTTCTCAAAGATTTACTGCTGCATAAGGCAGAGAACCTAAAAATTCTGCCACTACGATAATGTAGTGGAGGATGACGTATGTAACGGCGCTCAGAGGAAACGCGAATGCGGTAGAGACCTGCGCGACAAGAGCGGCGAAGAATCCGAGGAGCATCGCGTATGGAATTGGCAGCAGAATGAGGATGTTCGAAGCAAGTGACACGAGCGATACCTGCCCTATCGAAATAATGAGAAGTGGTAAGACGGCGACTTGTGTCGCGAGTGTGGTCGACACGATTTCAATAAGCGATTTCGAGCGAAGCCATACTAGGTACGGAACAAAATAGTGCGAGAGAGTCACGAGGCCGAGTGTTGCCAAGACTGAGAGTTGATACGAGAGGTCGAATAGCACAAGGTACGGATTCCAGAGTGCCATAGCTGCCGCAACGACAAGTAAGATACGCAGGCCGTCTGCTGGTCGGTAAAGCGCCTTTGCCAAAAGTACTACAAGTGCCATCAGTGTTGCCCGCACAGCTGTTTCTGATGCTCCAGTCATAAGCATAAACAAAAGTGCTACGACACCTGCCGATCCAAGTGCGATGTTCCGTGACAATATGCGCTGCAGTCCCTCACGCACGGTATTAATAACAAGTGCGACGTTGTACCCAGACAAAACAATAATGTGAATGACCCCAGCACGACGAAACGACTCAGTTAGGTCTTCTCCTAACCCGCGCTTCTCGCCGAGGAGAAGTCCGGCGAGGAGCGCGGACTCGGGTTCTGGAATCGCCTTTTCTATTCCCGCAATAAACCAATGTTTGAGTTTCAGCAGAAGCTGAATAATTAGGTTACCCTCACCATGACGGAGCACCTCCACCTCGGCAAAGCTCATGACATGCGTCACGCCGTGTGCGCGTAAGTACATCGGGTAGTTAAATGTGCGACCCGTGTCAGTCTCGAACGCCTCAGGTTTTTCTATATTCCCTGTTGCTCGTATACTGTCGCCATACGAAACACGGGTGAATTGGTCGACGCGAACAAGCACCGTTCCCACATCAGTTTTCGTTGTGAGCTGCACAAATTTTTCACGCACGTCAGGCTCGCGCACTATTGTCCCAACTATGGTCACGCGCTCGCCGACCGCATCATCGAGCACAGGTGTTGCGGGTGCGGGCGCAAGGAGCGAGTACAACGCAGCACACGCAATAACAAAAACCGAGAGTGCGTGGACCACGTACTCTCTACTCAAAACCAGCATGCGCTCCATACCCAGTAAAATCGGTTACCTGCACCTGTGACTCTCGTACCCCCGCTGCAAGCACCGCGCTCCGCAGTGTCCGCGTCATACTCTCTGGCCCTGCAATGTATACGTGTGGCTGTAGTGAAACGTACGGCGTTATATCGCTACTTTGTATGGAGCTCCCCTCGTCTGAATAAAATCTCTTGATCGAAAGAGAGTGATGCGTAGCATATTCATCTAGCTCCACACGATATGCTTCTTTTGCTTGAGTCGGGTTTGCGTACAAAAGTATGATCGGACGCTCTGCGTGAATACATGCTGCGTAGCGCAACAGTGACATCATAGGTGTAATACCTATACCTCCCGCGATCATAAGGAGTGGTTCCTCCCCTGGTACGTACCGCATCTCGTCCTGCGGATTACGAAGATACACAGTGTCCCCTACTTTTAGTGAAGGTAAAAAGCGGCTCTTAAAGTCTGACTGACTTCCCCGATATGCAAAAACTAAAAAAGGTTCGTGCGGAGAGCTCACCATGGACAGCGTGCGGTGACGTGCGTATGTGCCGTCAGGTAACAACTCGTACCACTTCATGGCAGAGCCAGGCTTGTACCTCATGCCGTCAGGCTTTACCAGTGTTACCTCGTACGTATTTTTTGCTATCTCAGTCGGCGCCGTACGCACCATGTATACGCCGAGTCCTTCTCCGTGTTCGTAATCGAGAGCAGGAATTCTCACACCATTATTCTCCCCTATCCATGGCGTCGTTTGCAAGCTCGTCCGCACGCTTGTTGTACTCGCGGCGCACATGTACAAATTCTATTTTTGAAAATGACTCGAGCATCAGCTCTCGTACACGCGCATGCTTTTTCTTAAGTTCTGGGTCTTTTACTTTGTACTCCCCCTTCATCTGCTTCACTATAAGTTCTGAGTCCATCTTTACTGTCACTTGCTGTGTCACAGGCGAGCCCAACAGTTTATGAGCTGTCTCGAGCGCTAACACAAGCGCTTCGTACTCGGCCCAGTTGTTTGTCTGTACTCCTAGAAATTTTGAAACACTCCCAATTTCTTTCTCTCCCTTATATATAGCAGCCCCCGCGCCCGACGGCCCTGGATTCCCCCTCGACCCTCCGTCAGTGAAGATAGTAATCACCTCAATACTTTAACGCACCTTGGGCAGTATGTCCCAGAGAGCCGGGTCTTCGCCGCCATCGATTTTAAATATCGAGACGCCGCGGACGCCCAGTTTTTTAGCGAGCTTTATTTTATCCTCTATCGCACGCGCGTCCGACCACCACACAATGTTGTACGAGCCACCGACCGTCACCCGCGCTGTATTCCCCACTACTTGCTGATTCACCGCACCCAGCGATACCGCAGCAACCTGCGATTGCTCAAACGCAGTAAGTGGCCTACCCGTCTGGTCACCAGGAGCTGTATGGGTCGGCATATATGTAAACGAAAGCTCGCCAGCAACGTTACGTTGTGGAGTAACGCCGTACTCGGCAATCAGGTCATGGGCGTATTTTGGGTTCAGCGCCCACTGTCTCTCGTACTTAAATCCCTGCTCGGAAAGCGGGGTGACGCGGTACTCGTACCCGTACGTTGGCACTCCAATAGAAATTTTATGTTTTGGAATGAACTTCAGTGCCTCTTTTATGGTCTTTTCTACCCAACGCACGTCAGCGACGGGTACGTACGGTGCCTGATTTGCGGCTCTGTTCAGCCGTAAGTCGATGGCGCCCTGGTCGTAAGCCATAATACGCACGCGGTCGCAATACTTGTTAATCGCTCTATAGTCGTTCGCGTATTGCCCTGCACCCTCGGGCGGCTTGCTTTCATACCGAGAGTCGAGCGGTGTACGTGCCTCGATAGTGCACATCACCCACTTTTTAGGAAAACGCATCTGGAGCCCCTTCAGAAAAGTGGAGAAGTGGTCACGTGTCTCGTACCACTTGCCTTCAAAGTCGATATCTATACCATCAAAGCCGTACTTCTCGACTTCCGCCAGTATTTCGTCCTCAAGTGCGACGCGCGACTCATAATTTCCGAGTATGCGGTGCATAGCCGCAGCGTCCGACCACATTATCGTTGGTATGACACGTACTTTTTTACGCTTTGCTTCTGCAAGGAGCGAGGTCCATGGCTCCTTGTCTATCCCTGCATAATCGTGAAGGGTACCGTCTGACTTTATGTCGTACACAAAGGGATTAATCTCCGTGAGGTGGTCGAGTTTCTCGAGCGCACGCGCCGTCGATGTCGCCTCGCGCCAGTATGGGAGCCACCCAGACACCTCTAACGACGCCGCTTGTGCGGGAAATGCACACGCAACAAAAAACGCGAGCGCGCCATTAAGGAGTGCTCGGCGCATTGATTACGAGTACTGACTCTTGTGCTGTGATGAGCTTTCGATATACAGATGCCATGGCGATGAGCGACACAGGAATAGTGACCAAGAGCCCTACTCCGAGCGCAAGCAACCCTACTATGTTAAGTACCGCCAAGGCAAGCGTAAAAAGAAAAAGCTGTAGGAGATGAGGGCGTGTCAGTCGATAGCTCTCCCGTACCGCCTCGACGGGCATCATTTTTTTATCTATAACAGCAAACTGCGTATAGCCAAGCAGTACTGACGCAATAATGCCCGGAATGATAAGGAGTACCAATCCTATGAGGACAATCACAGATTGTATAACTATTGCACCGAGTACAGGCAGAAAAAATTGTGGCGCCCACAAGCCGTTCCATCCCACACGCTGTCCCGCAACGGTCGAGAGTGCAAGACGAACAAACGCAATCGTCAGTACTGCCGATGCGACGAGAGAAAGTATCATACCAATGATAGAACCTGCTCCCTCTATCCCACTCGTTAGGCTATCGACAACGATTGAAAAAATAAGCAGTCCCGCGGTGACACTTACAAAAAACCATGCATCTTTTTTAAACTCAGACCAACCAAAACTGATTGCGCCTTTAATTGAAACTAGTGAGGTGCTCATACCACCATAGTACTACGCTCCCTGTAACCAAGCGAGCGCCTCGTCCTCTGTCTTAAACAGGCTCAACGAATCGCGACCAATGAGCTCGAGTGTGAGCTCGGCCGCAACTTGTGCTGCCGTAGACCCGCCGTACACCGCTATCTTGTCGGTATACGGTCGATTATGCTCCTCGAGTCCCTTCATAGCGAGCATGGCGCCCACGTTGTACGTCCCCGTAAACTCTGAAATGTCGAAAAGGATGTTTAGCTTGTGTCCCACTTTCTCCGACTCCTCTTTAACTGACTTCTTTGCAGATTCGATTTGTGATTTCAGTATTTCAAAATTGGTACTGTTTAAAGACCCAACTAGACGCATGCGCACTATCCCATCCTCTCTAAACACTACCTCAAATGGTTCCGCCATGTAACTAGTATAGCGTCCTACCGAATAGTTGGCTCTGTATCTTCGCGCCTTACTACCACAATCGAACACTTCGTGAGTATTCCCGCGAGCGCGCCGACGGCGACAAGAATAGGCGCGACGAGTACGCTGAGCGCCGCGACCGGAACCCCAACATGGAGTGGAATTTCTAAAAGTGAATCTCCGCTCTCATTTTTGATAATAATCTTTCGTGCCTTCCCTGCCTCAATAATCTCCTTTACCTTAGCGAGTAACTCTTGCCCATTGATCTTAAACTCCTCTTGTTGGTCTGTCATAGGGGTAGTGTAGCAAATTGACTAACGTGATTCGCCCTCGAAATTTTGGACGACCTCACCAAAGTCGTTGGTCGATGCAGAGTACTTAGCGTAGAGGGATTTGCCCTGTGATGGCTGCGCAGTCATAGGGTCGAGCGGTAAACGGTCAGCGTAGTTAATAATCACCAAACCATTTCTAAACTCAGTATTCTGCGGAGCTATTCTGTCTCCTATAAGCATTGCCTGCGTCCCCTTATAACTTCCGTTCGACTGCTGGAGCGCTCCCACAAGGTAAAAGAAGGTGCCGCTTCCGCCTGGCTCGTGCGTGACAAGAAACGCCATATCAGTGACACCATCGCCATCTATGTCTCCCTTCACTTCGTTACCAAAATATTTTGTGCCCTGTGAGCCGACCGTAATTGGCCTCCCACTTATATAGGTGGTTACTGCTTTATAATCGCTCCCTTCGACCTGCTCGGGGATTGCGTTATACGCACGTAGTCCGAACCATGCGACGATAAGTACCGCGAGGAGAATGAGTGCGTTTTTCATACGTACATTCTATACCCTCAGGTTCTCAATGCGTAGGCGCAAGGCGGGGCGGCCACCGAAGAAGGAGCGGTCCATGGTGGCGTCTATGGTGACACGATCTCCTATAGAGAGAAGCTCTAACTCGTCCTTAAATGAGGAGCGGTTTATAAAAAAAGCAATTGCTTCTGCATCTGCCCCGCTCTCGTCTGAAAGCGCAAGACGCACATGCTCTTTACTGCTACCAAAGAAAAGTACTCTGTCTACAGTGATCCCAGAAAAACGAAATACCGGCTTCGGATTATCCATACCGAAGGGTGACATCTCGCGAAGCGAGTTATAGGTTCTGTCATTTACCTCTGAGAGCGTGAGCGTACCCGCGTGATTCTCTGGCTCAGTGACTGCTTCTGAAATTCCTATGCGCGCAAGTGCTTCTTCGAGCGCAACGGGTAGTTGGTGTATGGCATCTGCTGCTATAGAAAATCCGCCCGACGACTCGTGCCCGCCAAAGTCCTGAAACACGTGCCGCGCATGCGTCATAAGCTCAACGACATTTACCTGACCATTGCTTCGTATCGAGCCCTTAATAAGGTCACCGTCTTTGCCCCACAGACACACCGTCTTTCCGTAGGTCTCAACAATATTATTTCCAGCAATGCCGAGCAAGGACGGGCGCCACTCTTGGGAGCCCATAATAATAATGTCGCCAGTGGTCGGTATGTGTTCGAGCCGATGTTTCACCTCTTTTGCGACACGCGCCCCTTCTAGCTTGCGCGCCTTGTTGAGTGAAACGAGTTTGTTCGCTAATTCGTCTGCTCTGTCTTCGTCCGTCGTCGTTAAAAGCTCGACCGCAAGGCGCGGACTCTCCATACGGCTCGACGCATTTATCTTTGGCGCAATTGAAAATCCGATATCGTCCTCCGTCACATGCAGGAGCGGTATACGCTCTTTGCGTAAAAGCGCAGTGAGCCCCTTACGCCTCCCCTTCGCCATAACCTGAAGTCCGTATTTCACGAGCGTTCTGTTTTCTCCCGTAAGCGGCACCATGTCGGCGACGGTCGCGAGCGCGACAAGATCTAATAGCCACTTCTCCCACCCGACAGGAAGGTTAAAGTTTCCTTTTTGTATCAGCGCCTCGACGAGCTTAAATGCAACGCCCGTTCCACACAGCACTTTTTCTGGATACGCACTGTCGGCGCGATGCGGGTTTACTACCGCATACGCAGGAGGTAGCTCTGCCTGCGGTAAGTGGTGGTCGGTAACTATCACATCTATGCCCAAGGACTGCGCAAAAGCAACTTCAGTATTGTGCGTAATACCACAATCAACTGTTACAAGTACTGACACGCCCTCGTCAGCGAGCGCCTGAATCCCCGACATATTGAGCCCATACCCCTCACTACGCTCTGCGACCATGAGGCGCACTGGATACTCAATCTTCATAAAAAAATCTGACAGAAGTGACCCACCCGGTATCCCGTCGCAGTCGTAGTCGTGCCAGACGGCGATACGCTCTTTTTTCTGTATTGCCGTGAGTATACGCTCTACCGCCTTTCCCATATCGGGTAGCAAAAACGGATCGTGTCTGACATACGCAGGATTCAAAAACGACTCACTGTCGCTAATTCCTCGCTCGGCGAGCAGTCGTTGAACTAAAGGACTCACTACACTAGCCTATCACGCGAGTTTTTTTGATTTTTCAAGAGCCTCCATTCCAGGGAGTGAGCCGTGCGCTAGAAAGTCGAGCATGGCACCCCCCGCAGTTGAGACAAAATCGAACTTATTGTTGAGTCCAAGCTTTTCTATCGCGGCAATAGTGTCCCCACCGCCTACCACCGAGTAGCCTGATGCTGCAGCAACGGCGCACGCAAGATTTTCTGTCATGTCGCTAAACCCTCTCTCGAAGTTCCCCATCGGTCCGTTCCAGAGTATGGTACGCGCCTTCTGTATATATGATTGCAACGTATGTAGGGTCTCCGGACCGATATCGTATATGGTATCGGTTGCGAGCATGTGCGATACCAACTTAATTTCCCGTCCGTGTACATTTTCCACGACCACGTCCGTCGGTAACAGAATCTTTGAGTTTGTAAGAAGGTCGGCAACGTGCGGCGAGGCAGAGGAGAGAGACCTTCCGACCTCGTAGCCTTTCGCTTTAAGAAAATCTGTAGCGAGCGCGCCACCAACAAATACCTGATCGTACTTTGTAAGAAGCGAGCGAATAAGTGGCTCTTTGGTAACAAATTTTGCCCCGCCGACTAGAGCAAGCGACGGACTTTTCGGCTCAAGTGCATGCGCAAGTCCTACGAGTTCTTGTATAAACTGAAGTCCTGCGTAACTTGGCAAATACGTGGGGAGTCCAACTATGGATGCGTGTGCGCGATGCGCGGCAGCAAAGTCGTCATTTACATACACGTCGCCGAGCGCAGCGAGTCGCCGAGTGAAGCGATCATCATTCTCCACCTCGCCCGAATCGCGGCGCAGATTTTCAAGCATAAGTACGTCTCCATTTTTTAAGCCCCGTACAGCATCAAATGCGCGCGAACCTACCACATCATCAACAAACTGGAGTGGGAGTGTGTGTCGAACGTGCTCATACACGGGGTAGAGAGATGCGGTCGACGCATCGCCAATGTGCGAGAGCAATACTACGCGCACCCCTCGCGCAGATAAAAAAGAAATAGTCTGTAGTGCAGCATCGAGACGAAAGGAATTCCCTACGCGCCCAGCCGTTACAGGCACATTAAGCGACGCCCGCACAAGAACAGTGTGCCCGACTAGACGGTCGGCAACGGATGCAATACCTTCGATTCGCATGCACGTATGATACCAGCGAAGTTTGCTGCATCGACAGATGCACGACCAACTAAGAATCCTTGCGCATTGCCTTCTACTAGTACCTGGTGTGCATTGGTCTGGTCTACTGCGCCACCGTACAGAATTTTCACCTTCATCGCCGCATCGCGACCAAACGCCTGTATCAACAACTTCCGCACATACAGCACCGCCTCGCTAATCACCCGCGGACCAGGCGCGACTGGAGCACCAATAGCCCACACTGGCTCATACGCAATTACGACTCGCTTTAAGTCAGGTGACTCTAAAGACTGCAGGGATTCAAAAAGCATATTCTCAATCACTGAGAGGTACTCGGCGCCCCTATCTCGCATACGCTCTCCAATACAAATAATCGGAATAAGTTTTGAATCGAGTGCTACTCGCGCCTTTTGTGCAACAGATGCGTTTGACTCTCCTTGGTCTCGGCGCTCCGCGTGACCCACGAGTACATACTGAGCACCAGACGCGCGCAGAAGTGCTGCTGGGGACTCACCAGTGTGTGCCCCGAGCGGTGAAACAGATACGTCTTGCGCTCCGAGCGCGATACGTGTGCCCGAATAGGCGTTACGCGTGTGCGCAAGAAGTACCGTCGGTGGACACACCACCACAGTCGAATTCATACCGCGAGGGAGTTTCTTGTCTACAGCTTTTAGTAGCTCGATACCCTCTTTCGGACTTGCCACATACGATTTCCAGTTCCCAATAATGAGCGCCTTTTTCACTCCCGTGATTGTACCACCAGGACACGAGTGATCTAACGCTGATCGCTCCACCGGACGAACTCGTAATCGTCCGAGATGGTGGGAGTAAATGGCGGAGGAGACTCGGAGAGCAAGCGATCAAAATTATCATATCGCTGAGCAAAGCCAGAAATATAGGACGATCCCGAAGTCCACTTGGTCCCCACACGCCCATTCGACACGACAGTGCCATGTATCGTAAGCTGTGCACGCTTCACATAGGCATCAAGTGTGCCGGGAAGTCCCTGATTACCCGACTGACTTGAGCAATCATTCTCACAGTAATGATTACGCCCAAACTTCCCTTTTTGTGCAATAAAGATGCCCTCGAGCGTCATCACGTCCGGAACCTGGAGTCCCACGAGTACATCTCGTTCGCCGATTACCGTAAGGCCGGCGTTTGCATCTGCTTTGGTGATGTTGTTGCTCAGTATGACCGAACGATCGACGCTCGCCTGTGTCACGTCTGCAGCAACGACCACTACCTTGCCAGATATCACACCATCAAGCCATATGTTGTCTTCAACGAAGATGACGGGGCATGTCGGAAGCACAATACTTACTGTTTCGTTTTGCACATTCGACATCACGACACGCTCCTGCACCCACCCATTCTCTATCGAGTACCCCCAATAGAGCGGTGCACCGACCACTTTGCGAAGTTCCATTTGCCCGTCTGCACGCAACGTAACGCGCCACCCATACCCACCAGACGGCGGAACGTACACGCCAGAAGATGTAGCGTACCCTTTCAGGTTTGCGAGGTCGATCGTAATGCCATTAAAGTCCACTGTGGGTGATGGAAATTTCCACAAATTTTGCGGTCCGCCAGCACCAAAGACACCATCCTGATTCGACGTTGGTGTGCACCCAAACGACGAGGTGCACGACCATGTCGTTACTCCGCTCGTCACGTCAGCATTGTGCGTTCCGTCCATGCGGATACCGCCATTACTGTGGTACGGGCCATTAATCACACGGTCAGAACCGACCCACACATTTGAGTTCGTGATCGTCGAGTACTTTGCCACGGTAGGACGAGTGTAGCGAGCTGACAGTACGCGCTTAAACGTCGGATCTGCTTCAGTCCACGCGGTAGACGTGATATCAACGGTGCTCGTCTTCCCACAGAATGTTCCAGCATTAATATCGAGCGAATACCTGCCGATTGCACCGCCTTCGGGATCGTTCACCACATGTACGTACGGGCCTGGCTGCCCAGTGCCATTTTGTACGTCATTTGGCCAGTGCGCGAGGTGCCATCGATAGTATTCGAGCCCCGCCTCCGCAATTTCAAATGCTTTTGCGCGATTCTCTTTTGCTAACTCGACACGCTTTTCAACAAAAATGTATCCGGACAACGCTGAGAGTAACGCAAAAAATACCCCAGCAAAAACGAGAACGAGAACGGTGAAATATGCGCGACGGGTGTTCATTGGGCGCGTAAGTTACGAATAGTCGCACTCTCGATAAGTGTAAACCTCCCTGGGGCATGCTTTTCAACAACATCCACGATTGGTGAAATCGTGACCGACACTACATCTGCAATAGAGTCACTGTCAGTTATCGCGGTTGATGACGCATTGTAATACTTGAAGAGCGAGAGCCCATCCTCATTATTGCGCACATGGGTCGACACAGTCGTTGTAGCGCTCCCGCCCGTGTATGTAGCCGGTGTTCCAGTCGCTTCCGTTACGACACGAAAGAGTGAGGTGCCAACGAGTGTGTAGTGAATCCGCTCAATACGCGTATCAACATCAGTGTCTGCATAAAATGTAATGGTCGAAGTGCCGATATGTGCCAGTGGGTATGCTCCCGTATCTGCGTACGTTGCCTCTCGCACATCGCGCACAAACAATTCAATACCGCGACGCACGGTTTCCACTTGCTGGACCTGCTCAAGGGAGGACGTGTTTGCACGGTAAAAAAATAAAATTGATTCGACGAGTGCGATCCCCACAATACTCACGATCGAGAGGGTCACGATCATTTCAACAATAGACAACCCGCGTAGTGTACGCATATCACTGAGTAAGTGGCACTGTTACTACAGTAGCACCTGCAACTGAAATTGACTGGACGCTATCCGCGTACCCACTCTTTGATACGGTAAGTGTATAATTTGTAGCAGAAAGAGTATCAAAAAATGCCTGACCGCAGGACGACGTGGACGTAGACTTGTTGCCCGGAGCGCTCAGCGTTACCGTCGCATCCTGAAGCGGTACCCCACCTGCCAGTACCTCGACACGCAATGAGTTGGTCGACTTTGGCACGAGAAGAAGTGACACGGTTCTGTTTTCACCCGGCGCAACTGCGACCGGTGAGGAGCACATTTCAGAAACATCATACGACGAACCCGTAAGTGTGAGTGTGTACGTGTCCCAGTCGATCGGCGTTATAAGCCATGAACCTATTTGTGAGGTCTTGTTTGATTGCACGAACTTATAAATTGGTGCTCCTGAAACCGCGGTTCCAATAGTCTTGGTTCCATAAATAGTAAAGTCTACGTTCGGCAAAGGTGCAGGCCCTGCATGGTAGTCAATGCTCCACTCGACGGCGACAGGAGTGGTTGTCGAAACAGCAGGATCAACGATCGCCCGAAGGAGTAACGTCGGGAACGTCGTTGTAGACAGCGCCGCAAGTGTAACCGAGCTTGAGAGTCCCGTACTATTCCCTGGCAACACTGCGTCAGGAATAAGTGCGTATTCCCCGCCTGTCGGGTACAGTGCTTGCACAATAAGCGTCGTGTCTGGTGGCGCTTGTCCGGACCAGCTCAGCTGGTCCCAGGTAGCAAGTGCGGTGGGAGTTATGAGCGTGGTAGTCGCCTGCACAACCACGTTGAGCGTACCCTCACTCAACCCGACATCCAATGGTGCATAGGTGCGCACATCTAAAGACCCGAGACGATCAATTGCAAAACTGATTGTTGTTGTTTGTTGGTTGGCGACAGAAATGTGCGCGGGGTTTGGATTAGGGTTTTGCGTCGTTACATCGTACGTCTGTGCAGACGAATACCCATCCTTGAGTACTGTGATTTTATAGTTTGATGCTTGTGGCGCACCAGGAATAGCGACCGAGCCAGTTGCGTCAGTTGAAACGGTGATATCAACCGCTGGCGAAGTCGACGCATTTATTATTCGCACTGATACACCCTGGAGTGGCAGCGCAAGTGCATCAAAGACGTTTACTCTGATTGTGCCACCAGACGTGAGGGACTCGATACCATGTGGTGCAACACGCGTCACCGCCAGAGTCGAGAAGCTGCGCCCACGGACTGCCCACACTACCTCAACCTTAAGCTCCTTGTAGTCAGCAGTGATACTGTTCGTGTCCGCAGCTCCCGAGCCGTCCGCTGGATCGTCTTTATATATAATGAGCGTGCGGACGGTATACGGAATGTTGTTACGTGTGGTTGTTGCAAGCTGAGGAACCATTCCCGACGGGATACCGCCTACGGTACCGAGCGACTCGTACGGAAGGCTACGCAGATACTCAAGTTGGCTAGTCACGAGCGACATGGCTCCGACACGTGCCTTGGTGTTATACACAAGCTCAATCGCCAGCTTATACGCGCCAAAAATAGAAAGAAAGACGACGAGCATAATCCCCGTCCCCACAACCACATCTATAAACGACATCCCCCGAAGGGTCATTAGAAGCTATTTGAAAGCGAGTAAATTGGTGAAATCATCGACACTGCAAAGAACCCGACGAATCCGCCAATAAGCACCATCAGCACTGGCTCTACTATTGTTGATAGATCCTTGGTCGCCTGCTCAACAGAATCTTCGTAAAATGTTGCCGTCTCCTTAAGCAGATCTGAAAGTCGCCCGGTCTCTTCACCCACCGCTATCATTTCAGCAACTAGGGGTGGATAGAGACGTGGATACTTTGCAAACGTCGCAGAAAGTCCCTTACCTTTTTGAACCTCGCTCTCTGCCTCACGCAACACATCTTGGTAAAATGAATTTCCAACCACTTCACGCGCGATAGAAATTGCATACAGCATGTCGACACCAGCTGAGAGCAGTGAGGAGAGCGTGCGAGTCGTACGCGCAGCAAACGTCTCCTGCACGATAGAGCGAATAACAGGAATACGGAGAAATACCCACGAGAGGGTGCGACGTCCCTGTGGAGAGCGTGCCGCCGCAATGAGTGTCACGACGAACAAAAGGAATGACGCGATCGCAACAAGCGTATGGTTAACCAAAAACTGCGACGTATTTATTATGAGCTGTGTCTGAGCAGGGAGCTCTGCCCCAGCCTCTTGAAATGTCTGGGTTAAGGTTGGCACTACATAGATCAGCATGAGGATACCGATACCGATCATAGCAATGATCACAATTGCGGGATAAATCATGGCGCCGCGAATTTTCTTTGTGAGTGCGCTCATTTTTTGCATCTGCTGAGACACAACACGGAGAGCCTCAGCTAACTTACCGCTCTCCTCTCCTGCCTTAACCATAGAGATGAGGAGCGCGGGAAAAACTTCTGGGAACTTTGCAAGTGCCTGAGACAGAGTGCCACCACTTTTTACCTCGCCTATAAGTGATCTGAGTATAGATCTCAGTCGCTTATTTGTTACCTGGCGTTCCATAACGCCCAAGGCGCGCGAGGTCGTGAGTCCCGCCTCTAGCATCGCTGCCATGTTGCGTGTTAGAAGCACCTTCTCATCCAACGTGACAGACCCAAAGATATGCAACAACTTGCCAAACGAAAACCAAGGAGCAGCTTCATCGTCCGTAAGATTTAGTACGCGGTCACCGCGTGCACGTATGTCACGATACACCTCAAAGCGATCGGCGGCTTCCACCACTTCGTGGTATTGCTCATCCTCTTTCGTGACTGCAGTCACGGAAAATTTCGACATACAAAAAGTATACCGTGCAAAATAGACGGTCTTTGCTATTACTCCGTCACGACGCGGAGGACTTCCTCGACTGTGGTAATGCCGCGGGCGGCTTTGTAGATACCATCCTCAAGCATGGTGAGCATGCCCTCCTTCTTTGCCTGCTCCTCTATGTCGTCTGCGGGCGAGCCTTTCAGTATTAAGTCGCGGATGCCGCGTGACACATTAAGAATCTCGTGAATACCCATACGACTCGTGTATCCGTCGGGCGACTCACCTCCTTCCTTCGGTTTGTAAAATACAATGTCCTTTTTTGTCGCCTTTTGGGGCAACAATTTTTCTTCCTTCAACACCTTCACAATCTTTTCTAAATCTACACGCTTCCCTAACTCCTCTAACTCAGCAGTGGTAGGCGTATACTCCTCACGATCTGACGCAAGGCGACGGACGAGACGCTGACCAATAATCACTCGCAGTGTCGACACAAGAAGGAATGACTCTGCGCCCATATCTATAAGGCGTGGAATCGTCGCGGCAGCAGAATTCGTGTGTAACGTCGACAGCACCAAGTGCCCAGTGAGCGATGCGTTGACTGCAAGACTTGCTGTCTCAGTGTCACGGATCTCGCCGACCATAATAATGTCGGGGTCCTGTCGCACCAAGGCACGCAGACCTTGTCCGAAAGTAAAACCGATGTCGGGGCGCACCTGCGTCTGGTTCACGCGTGGCATTTGGTACTCGATTGGGTCTTCGATAGTTGAAATATTTACATCTGGCGTATTGAGAATATCGAGTACGGTGTACAGTGTCGTCGTTTTACCGCTACCAGTCGGCCCCGTAACCAAAATCATGCCAGTTGTTTGTTTAGTGGCCTCGAAAATGTGCTCGAGTCCGTTTCCGTGAAATCCGAGAGACTCTAACGTATACCCTCCTCCACCCTCACGCAAAATACGCATCACGGTTTTCTCGCCGTAATACGTGGGGAGCACCGAGACACGAAACGATACCTTTTCCCCGTCTGCCTCTATTTTAAAACGACCGTCTTGTGGAAGTCGCTTCTCATCAAGCTTGAGGCGACTTAACACTTTTACGCGCGCAGTAAGCGCTGGTGCCACTGTTTGCGGTAGCTCCATGGCGTCGTGAAGGAGGCCATCGATGCGATAGCGCACCACCAACTTCTCCTCCTGAGGCTCGATGTGGATGTCTGAGGCATTCTGCGTAATAGCGTGTCTCAGTAAGGTGTCCATGATCTTAACAACAGGCACGTCTTCTGCCATTTTCTCCAAACCTTTTGCGTCGTCACCGCCAGGCATTGCAGTGAGCGCACGTGATGCTGCTTTAATGATTTCACCAAACTCGTCTTTGAGCGACTTCTGGTACTGAACCAAGGCATTCTTCATGCTTTCGGTGTCAGTCAGACGAGGCAGTATCTTGAGCCCCACCGTCTTTTTTATGAAGTTGATCGCGGCAAGGTCGTTCACGTTGAGCATAGCCACCTCTAAGGAGTCCTCGCTCTTCTTGAAAGCGACAATGTTATGTGTGCGCGCAATGGGTTCCGGAATAAGGGACAAGACGGGAAGGTCGATCTTCACGCTCTTGAGGGAAATAAACGGGATACCCATAATATGGGCCTGCATGCGGCGCAGGTCGTCTTCAGAAAGCACACCTCGAGATACCAGCTGTTCACCGAGTGATTGCGCACGCGTCTCTGCCTCCTTTTCTGCAGCGTCTACATCCTTCCGCGCGACGAGGCCAGAGTCGATAATAAAACGCTTAAGCTCTGCATCACCAACTTGCATATCACTATTGTATATGATAGATTACAGAAGTCAGTTTCCGCGCACGGCCAGGTCCACAGAGTGTGGGCCATTTTTATTACCTACTAGTTACTTACTCACAACGAGTACACAACCATGGAATTCGATTTAAAAACAATGAACGCAGTGATCGGGCAGTTTGCAGACGAACGCGGGATCCCGCGCGAAAAAATGCTTGAAGCTGTCGAAATGGCGCTCGCAACTGCGTACAAACGCGAGTTCGGCAAGCGCGAACAGGTCGTAAAGGCACACTTTAACGCCGAGTCCGGCGACGTCGACTATTACCAAATGAAGCAGGTCGTCGACAATTCGACAGTGCGCCTCGAAGAAAACGATGAGCGAGTCGACGAGGCTGGTGAGCCTCTTCCACTCTTTAGTGAAGAGAAGCACATCATGCTTGCAGACGCAGCACGTATTAAGCGTGGTGCACTCCTTGGTGATGAAATTGTATTCCCTCTTGAAAAACGCACGGACTTTGGCCGCATTGCCGCACAAACAGCTAAGCAGGTCATTATGCAGAAAATTCGTGAGGCTGAGCGTGCATCAGTAGTGCAGGAGTTCGGTGGTAAGGAGGGCGACATTGTAAACGGAGTCGTGCAACGCATTGAGCGCGGTAATTTATACATCGACCTTGGTCGAGCAACTGGTATTATGCCTTTCCACGAGCAGATCCCAGGCGAGCGCTACCGTCCTGGCGAGCGCATCCGTGCGTATCTCTTTTCTGTAGAGGAAGGAATGCGCGGTGTGTACTTGCGCCTCTCACGAGCACATCCTGAGTTTTTAAGGAAGTTGTTTGAGGTGGAGGTGCCTGAGCTCCAGAGCGGTACCGTAACTATCAAGGCACTCGCTCGCGAAGCAGGCGGCCGTACCAAGCTCGCCGTTGAGTCGAATGACCCACGCATCGACCCGGTCGGTACCTTAGTCGGACAGCGCGGCGTCCGCGTGAACGCAGTCATGAGCGAACTCGGCGGTGAGCGCATCGACATTATGGAGTACTCGGAAAATCCAGTTCGCTTTATTGAAGACGCACTGTCTCCTGCACAAGTACTTTCTGTTACCCTTTCTGAAGACGAACACCGCGCAACTGCCGAGGTAACCGAAGACCAACAGTCGCTCGCAATCGGCCGTGGTGGACAAAATGTCCGTCTCGCCGCAAAACTTACTGGCTGGGCAATAGATATCCGTTCAGTTGGAGGCACTACTACTGGAGAAAACACGCCAGCAGAAGTCGAGGCGGCACTCGAATCGCCTGAGGTAAAAAGTGCTGATGAGAACCTTGAAGTCGCAGCAGAAGAAAGTCCACAAGAGGAGAACCTCGGCGACAAGGAAGAAAACCAGTAAACTTATAGTATGACTGACTACAACAAACTATACACGCCTGGCAAGTACGAGGAGGGATTCGTTACTACCGTTATTGAAATCCCGAAAGGTTCTATTCTGAAAATTGAATACAATCGCACAACGTGCGCGTTCGAGCTCGATCGTGTGGAGCCAGAGATTTTTCAGAAGCCATCGAACTACGGCTTTATCCCCGGCACTCGGGACGAAGATGGAGACGAGCTCGACACACTACTCGTAACACCTGAACCGGTGCCAACGGGCGTTGTGGTGGAGGCCACCATTCTCGGCGTCCTTAACTTCGAGGACGACGGAGACATGGACCACAAAATTATATGTGTCCCCACGGACGATCGTAACAGTGGTAACCACATTCAGAAATTGGATGACTTGGGTGAACAATGGAAGAGTAAGATCGAGTATCACTTCAACACATACAAGGACCTCAAGAAGCGAGGTACGACCAAAGTGCTCGGGTATGGGGGTCGCGATGAGGCTATTGCGGTCATTAAAAATTGTATTGCGCGCTACGAAAGTGAAAAGTCAAAAGCATAACCATGCCAGAGAATGAAGGCGCGGGCCCATTGATTGCGATTGTGATTATCGTCATTATCTTGGCACTCGGTGGACTGTACTACTTAATAAATGAGATACGGAATATTAGGGAGAGCAACTCGCCCACCACCGCTTACATCAGTACATATTCATGAAAACTACAGTAACTAAAAAACCACGCGCGCAGTCGGTCGTCGAAGGGACGCTCACGGTTGCACACATAGACAAGGCATATGCGACCGCACTCGATCGCTTTATTGCAGAAGTTGCACTACCAGGGTTTCGTAAAGGTAAAGCTCCGAAAGAGCGTGTGTTGCAAGAGGTTGGACCTCTTGCGGTGTGGAAGGAAGCAGCAGAAACCGCACTTCGCGACCAGCTTGGCGAGATTCTTGTAGAGCACAAACTCGTGCCTGTGGTGCCCCCAGCAGTAACGCTCGACATTACTGATGCACGAAAGGATGTTCCCTTCACGGTGACAGTGACCACACGCCCGCACGTTGCACTTGCTGATCCTGAAAAGATAGCTCAGCACGCGCTAAAAAAGTTGCAGAAACTTGATCGCGAAAAAGAACTTGGCGAAGCTCGCTTATCGCTCGCCGCACAAACACGTAGCATGCTCCAGATACCTGACGTACGCGTGCTCACCGACGAAGAGGCAAAAAAATTAGGGTTTGAAAACAATGCGGCACTTGAACACTTCTTGGATGGCGAAGCGGAGAAGGCGGTAGACAACTTCGATGACCAAAGAAAGCGCGGAGCAGTTGCTACTGCACTTGTTGAGCAAGCAACGGTTGATATGCCCGACAGTATGATCGATGAGGAGTCGACGGCTATGCTTGAGTCAGCGAAGAAAAATATTGCAGGACAGGGTATGCCATTTAACGAATACCTTGAGAAACGCGGCATGACCGAGGGACAGATACTCGAAGAGATGCGCCCGCAGGCAGAGAAACGCGTGGTGCTCGATCTCATTTTTGCAAACATTGCGAAAGAGAACCAGATAAAACCAGATGACGCAGAGACGCACAAAGTAGCGCACGCACTTATGCATCAAGGTGTCCCCGACCACGCGGCGCACCAGTACGGCGCTGAAGTGTCCATCCGCGAACAAGTATGGGTCGTGCTTGGTGTTGCGGGACCAAAGCCAAAGCCAGAAACACCAGTCGAGCCCGAGCCCCACAACCACTCACCTGTCCCGAGCGAAGCCGAGGGAGACCTCAACCACAAGCACTAACTGTAAATATTCTTGCGGTGGCCGATGGTAAAAAGTATGACGTCCTTGTTTGAGTCAAAGTAATATAGTGCACGATAGGCTCGTGTAATTCTGAATGAATGTACACCGTCCATATCTACCAATTTCTTAATGTGGAGGCGTGGATCGTTTCGGTTTGCTCTAAACCTATGGAGTTGAAGTCTCGCAAACCCCTGCGCGTGCTTAGGCAGCTTTAATAGCTGAGTGTTGAAATCTTTAGTCTCTATGACATTCATGCCCTAGATGGGTATCCTTTTTGAGCACGATTAAACGCTTTAATAATCTCGGTTTTATTTCTGTAACTTGCCACTGAGTCGGGAGTAAACGGTATCGCTTCATCCCGTGCAACCTGAGCAAGGTATAGTTTAATGCCGCTCGACATGTCGATACCGAGGTTCTTAAAGACTTTGGCCGCAGCCTTCTTAGTCTTGGGATCAATGCGGATTTGCAATGTGGTCATATGTCCATAATAGACAATGTAATTACATTGTCAATACACCTATATTCTATACTGATTCAAGAAAGAAACTCGTGCGAACGAGCGAGTCTTTGGCGGATGCCTCATGATAGCGATCAGCGCGCTCGTGGTTCATAAATGCATGACCGGCGTCTGCGTACACCACTTCCTCGTACGCAATATGCGCAGCTTCGAACTGTGTTTTAGTTTTAGCTCGGTCTGTGGGCGGAATAGACTCGTCCTTACTACCAAAGAAAGCGAGTACTTTTAGGTCTGAATTTGCACGAGCTTGTGCAAGTAGTCCGACACACTCGCTAGCACGGCCGCCGTAGAATGAAACGATTTTTTGTACACGCGGGTCGAGACCGGTAAGGTACGCGAGACGTCCGCCGAAACAGAAGCCAACAACTGCGAACTTAGTTACATTTGAATGTTCGGCCTGTATTCTATCTAACTCAGATTTGAAATAGATGTTAAACACTTCGTTCGTCACGCTCCCCATAACACTATGAGCCGCTTCGCGGTCTACTACGTAGTCGTACACCTTGCGCTCTCCTGTAACGGGAAAGAAAGAGTCTATTGCGAACGCTGGGACACCGTGCGCTGAGCCAAGTTTCTCTACCATGCCGCTCACAAATCCATTAACCCCAAATATTTCTGGGAGTACCGCTATCGCCCACTCATTAGTCATGTGCCTACTATACCCTAGGCTCGACAGGGCGCCGAGTGGTGCCGTATAGTGTAAGAATGAAACATTCAAATATGATTGTCCCGATGGTTATTGAAAAGACCAACATGGGTGAGCGTGCGTACGACATCTACTCACGCCTTCTCAAGGAGCGCATTATCTTTCTTGGTGGCGGCATCGATGATCAAGTAGCAAATCTTGTGATTGCACAGCTCCTCTTCCTCGAGTCTGAGGACCCAAAGAAAGATATTTTCCTCTACATAAACTCTCCAGGTGGTCATGTCTCAGCAGGACTCGCCATCTTAGACACCATGAACCACGTAAAACCTGACATAGCGACAGTGACGGTTGGCATTGCGGCTTCTGCGGCAGCAGTTATTCTCTCCGCCGGCAAAAAAGGCAAGCGCTTTGCGCTCCCTAACTCAGAGGTGATGATCCACCAAGTGTCAGGTGGGACTGAGGGTCAAGCAACTGACATTCTTATCGCGGCTAAACACATTCAGCGCACGAAGGAAAACCTAAACAGAATACTCGCTAAGAACACCGGTAAGCCTATAGATCAGATAGAAAAAGATGCCGAACGTGACTACTGGATGACTGCCGACGAAGCAAAAAAGTACGGCATCATCGACGAAATCTACAAATCCAGATAGTTACCCACCACACAGGGCTTTGACCTCTGCCAAAAATGCTGGTACAGTTACAGAGTATTGCTTTAATTTTGTAACCGGACCTTACCACATTGGAACCAGATTGCATGAGGATCTCCCGAGACAACTTAGTCAGAGAATACCGAACGTAATTTAGCGCTTTCGATGTGCGGGTCTACACCCGTATGTCCACATTTACCCTACTCCTCCTTCTCGCAGTGACCGGTAGTATCGGTTTGGGCGCAGGATATGTCTTGCGTTGGCTCGTCGGCCTTTCACAAAAAGGTTCTGCTGAGCTCCAGATCAAGCAGATCATGCTCGATGCCCGCGAGCAAGCCGAAAAAGTTGTTGCCGAGGCTGAAAAGCGTGCAGGAACCATAGATTCGTCCGCTCGTGAAGAGTTGAACCAAAAAGAAGAGGCTTTGATCCAGAAAGATAAACGCATCGGCGAAAAGGAGCAGTACCTCGACCGCCGCCAGCTAGACATTGACCGCGAGGCTGAGCGTATCAAGACACAGATAGACGAGGTAAAGGCAATTAAGGTAAAAGCCGAGGCGATGCTCGCAGACCGTCAAAAAGCAATAGAGCAGGCCGCCAAAATGAGCGAGGACGAAGCGCTCGTTAAATTGATGAAGACGATCGAGGAAAAGCACGAAGAGGACATGATGATCCGTATTCAAAAGCTTGAGATTGACGGCAAGGACCGCCTCGAAGCAAAAGCAAAAGACATTCTTGCAAGCTCTATTCACCGACTCGGGAATGCGGTACAGACCGACATTTTAACGACAAACGTCCCTCTGCCTAACGATGAGATTAAGGGAAAAATAATTGGCAAGGAGGGTCGAAACATTCGTACCTTCGAACGCGCAACTGGGGTTGATGTTCTTTTGGATGAACAGCCAGGTATGATTGTGATTTCCTGCTTTGATCCAATACGCCGTCAGGTGGCGCGTATTGCACTTGAAACCTTGATCGTCGATCAGCGTATTCAGCCAGCAAAGATAGAGGAGGTGGTAGAAAAATCGAAAAACGAGGTCTCAAAAATTATGAAGCAGAAGGGCGAGGAGGCCATGTACGAGTGCGGACTCACCGGCTACGATCCTAAACTTGTCGCCATTTTGGGCCGCCTTCATTTCCGCACCTCATACGGGCAGAACGTCCTCTATCACTCGGTTGAGATGGCGCACATTGCAGGCGTCATGGCCGCAGAACTCGGAGCAGACGTAAAAGTTGCAAAAGCAGGGGCCCTCTATCACGATATCGGTAAGGCAGTCGACCACGCGGTACAAGGCACACACGTCGAGATAGGTCGCCGCATTCTAGAAAAGTTTGGTGTCGACAAGCGCGTCATACAGGCGATGCAGGCACACCACGAGGAATACCCGTACGAGACACTGGAGTCGTTTATTGTGCAGGTGACAGATGCGATTTCTGGCGGTCGTCCAGGTGCTCGCCGTGACTCGGTCGAGAACTACATTAAGCGACTCACTGAGCTTGAGGGTATCGCAACCTCGTTCCCTGGTGTCGAGAAGGCGTACGCCATTCAAGCTGGTCGCGAGCTACGCATTTTTGTGAAACCAGAGGACATGAGTGACTTGCAGTCGCGTGAACTAGCGCGCAATGTCGCGATGCGTGTCGAGAACGAACTAAAATATCCAGGAGAAATCAAAGTGAACGTCATCCGCGAGTCTCGCTCAATTGAATTTGCTCGATAAGGCATCTCTTTATTCAATAAAAAGCCGCGCAAGTCAAAGACTTGCGCGGCTTTTTCTGGGACTTATACTGGTTTTAAGCCACAAAACCGGCGATTAGTAGATAACCGACTCATGCATGAATAAACAAGATCTTGCCGAAGCAGCACAGAAAGTGCTCGGAGGCACTAAGGTCCAGGCAGAAGAGGTCGTCGAGACACTGATCGACACTATCACCAGGGCTCTCAAGAGCGGTGAGGAAGTATCGATCGCCGGGCTCGGCATCTTCTCGACCAAGATGCGCCCAGCACGCACGGGTAGGAATCCTCGCACAGGTGAGACTATTAAGGTCCCGTCGATGCGCGTTCCTAAGTTTCGCGCGGCAAAAGCGCTGAAAGAAGCAGTCAAATAGAAACGAGGTTCACAAACAAAAAACCACCGAGCACAACCGGTGGTTTTTGTATGTTTTGTATGTAAAGCACTAGTGGATCGTTGGTGGTTTCTCCGAACAATCGTCGTCATCGGATCCCCCTCCCCTGCCTCCACCGTCCTCGCCAGGTGGGTATGGAATAACCCCCGGCTTAAGGGGCGGTGTTTCTTCTTGCGGCTTCTCGTACGAATTCATACGTATGACAATACCAATACTCCGCAATACTTGCAATTTCCTATGTAGTGCGGGATAAGGGAATCGAACCCTTGCCATCAGTTTGGAAAACTGATGTTCTACCATTAAACTAATCCCGCGACCTTGATACTCTAACAAAAAAACAGCCAGAGGTATACACTGGACCTATGTCTAGCTTCCTGGGACTCATCCGGGACATAGCGATTCTCAGCCTTGTGGCTGTCGCGGTTATTGCGCTTTCCTTTTCAACTACGCGCACCATAACCCTTGCACCTGATATTAAAGTTGAATTTGCCACGACTTCTCCTGCCCTTCCTGTGGCAGAAGAGACACCAGTCGAAGTCCCAAAAATCGAGGAGCCTGTCCCAGCAGTTTCTAAACCAGCACCTAAGCCTGTTGCGGAACCTCTAGACCAACCACTTCCAAAAGTCGAGGAGCTCGGACTCACGCTCGACGATGCGATAGATGCAGTAACTACGCTCGCGCAAGGACAGACGCAGACAGGACAGTCGGTAAACGACCGCGTGCGTGCCGCACTCGTAAATATACTCTGTACGGTAAGTCCTGGCGGTGAGTCAGTATCTGGCTCGGGCGTCATCATAGACCCGCGCGGTGTGATCCTTACGAACGCGCACGTCGCACAGTTTTTCCTCCTCAAGGACTACCCCGTACAAAACAACGTTTCCTGCGTCATTCGCACGGGGAGCCCTGCCTATCCACGCTATACGGCTGAACTGATGTTTCTTCCGCCCGCGTGGATGCGCGATAACGCTCGTAAAATCACTCAGGAGGCGCCGACCGGCACAGGTGAGCGCGACTACGCACTCGTGCGGATTACCGGCGGTGTGAGCTCGTCTATTACACTCCCCACTTCATTCCCTTTCCTTCTAGTCGCAAAGAGTGAGCCTGAGGTCGGAGCAGATGTCATACAAGCAGGATACGCTGCAGGATTTTTAGGTAACACAGCCCTACAAAACGAGCTGTATGCATCGAGTGCGTGGACTAAAATTAGAGACATCTTCACCTTTAACGCAAACACCGTGGACCTCGTAGCATTGGGTGGGTCTATCGTCGCACAGAGCGGCTCGTCTGGAGGTCCAGTGGCGAACACTGACGGCATACTACTCGCTATAATCGTTACAAACAGTGGTACCGGCGACACATCGACCCGCGACCTCAAAGCTATCACCACTTCGTACATTGTCCGCGACTTCGAACAAGAGCGAGGAAAGAGTCTTCAGTCCGTCCTCTCGACCGAGGACCTTGCGACTGAGGTCGACATCTTTAACCGTGTCTACTTCCCCTCCGCCAAAGCCGCCCTTATTGCGGAGTTAGAGAAGTAACAAAGTCATTTCCTGATTCCTAGAGTTTTGTACATACTGTCTATTTTTGCTCTAGCGACTTACGTAAGTCTCTAATTGAAATGATAAATAAGCCAATGAAGGGTCCCGCAATTCCAGACATAACTGCCTCGTATGTATTCGGAAGTTCAGTTCCTGTAATTGCTTCTGGGACCCCGAGTGCACCTAGCGTTGCAGCAGCCAGAGTAGAGCTGAGTACAACGGCTCGATCCTTATTCTTCTCTGTTCTCAATCCTCTTCCCTCTTTTCCCATATTTTTATTTTTTATAGTAGTCTTTTTATTTAATGTGACTACTTGATAACAGTATATTGTCTTTGTCAAATAGATGCACTTATGTTACATAATTATGTAAAATACGTACAAAACGCATGTTTTAGAATGCTATAATCTGTAAAGAAATATTTACAAAATGAGCACTCTGGTCGAAGAACTGACGAAGATGGGACTCCCCGAACGGGAAGCGGCTGTGTACATTGTCCTCCTCGAGCTTGGCCCTACAGGCGCGCTACAGATCTCGCGTCGCACAGGATTAAACAGACCGGTCGTATACTCGCTTCTTGAATCACTTAAGGTACGTGGGTTAGTAGAAATCCAACTTACAGGCATTAAACGGAAATTCGCGCCCGCCTCCCCTGATCAGTTTGATGCCATAATGGCCGACCACAAGAGAACATTTACGCGTATCCTCCCCGAACTCCTGGCACTCTATAAACTCAAAGGCGAACGAAGCCAGACAAAATACTTTGAAGGAGTGAGGGGTATCCAGACAGTGTATGAGGAACTTTTACGGAGCCTTAAAAGCGGCGAGCCGTATTACATCATGGCTAAGCAGGAGAACTGGGAGTCAATCGACATGGGGTGGCTCGAGGATTTTATCGAGCGCCGTGCACGCCGCAATTTTGATACACGCATCATATTTGAGAATACAGAGCGTGGAAAGTTAAACAAAAGACTTGAAGGTGCGTTAAACCAACGTGTGCGGCTTATCTCTGCTCCACTCGTAGCCGACTCTATCGTCTCGCCGTTGAGCTACATCGTCCATGACTTTGAGCCACCTATAACAACCGTGGTCATACAAAACGAGAATATTATAAAAAGCCAACTCGCACTTTTTCGCTACATCTGGGACACACTTCCAGAATAGTAACGCACAAAAACCGAAAGGATGTAGAAATTACTCTTTAGATATCTGTGTGCTGCCACCGAGACATCCCTTTATAAAAAGACCAGAAAATCCGGCTAACACTAAAGCAAGTTCGGCTAACCCTCTCGGGGTATCGATGAATGTCGGGTCTATACCTGTTTCCACTGCAACACGTTGAGCTAATGCAACAACACCAGTAACCCCTGCAATGGCAAAAAGTCTGTTCGCTATTGTGTCCATAACAGCACGCGCACCACTATGCTCCTCGTTACCTTCCATACCAAAACAATACACGAGCTTACAAAATTTGCAAAGAACCTGTATAGTATGCAAACGGGGCGTCGTATACCGGTAGTACGCTTGCTTTGGGAGCAAGATGATAGGGTTCGATTCCCTACGCCCCGATGATTATGTCCTCTAAATGCCGGACCTTTGCCAATCTGGTATCCAGATTAAGCTCTACAACAACCACATCGAAGCGCCAGTCCCCTTCCTCATGCTTTGTCATAAGATAGGATTGTATTGTCCTAGAGAGTCTTTTAAGCTTCTGGGGGTGCACATTCTCCTCTCCCCTATAGCCCGTTCCATATGAAACAGTTTTAACCTCAACAAACACCAACTTCCCTCCTGTTTCCCGTGCAACAATATCAATCTCCCCATACGGGCGCCTGAAGTTCCTGGTAACAATGCTCCAGCCCAGTCCGGTCAGGTACACGGCAGCAACCTCCTCGCCTTCAGCGCCCAAATCGTTATGTCTAGCCATTTCTACATTATTTCACATGCAACAGCGCATTGTTCCATATGAAACGTGTTTCACGTGAAACACAGAATTGCGTCCTTTACAATATAGCTATGTTTTAAGCCATTATTTCAGGCACCGACTCATCTAAAGGTCTCGTGATCTGTCCTTTATACACAATAACCACAGACTTATCCACTTTTAGGACATTTATGCAGATACCTTTGATAACGCGAGTAGGCGATTCACAAGGTTCGTTGGTAGTAGGCAGATACTACTTGATCCAGTGGCTACTAAGACTGGTTCAGTATGAGTCCCTGAGGAATGCCAAACCTCTGTATCAACTATGTATTTGTTCTTATCTAACACACTGGTCTTACTGCTCAGGGTTACGAGTTTACCACTGGGCGGAATAGGGGACCAGAAATCAACTCTGTTCATGCTTGTAACCGGTATCTGATCACCGACAGCCCTGGTAAATACCTGTGCGCCAGAGCAGGAGTCTAGTAAGGCGACTATAAGACCCTCGTCTACAGTGGGCTCCCCATTCCTATAAATGGTGTGTTTCGGGGATACATCGAGGTGTATCTCAGTCCTATCTGAACCTGTATTGTAGTAAAAGCTATTGTACACACCTAGATTTTCGTAAAACGGCATTGCACTCTTTATGTACGAGACGAGCTGAGTTTTTCCATTATTTATTGCCCACTCAAGGATCTCCTCTGGTTTAGTATCTAGCTCTGCAGGCACCTGTGTGAGGAGGCTGTCTGGCACATTGATTCCGTGGCTCAAAGTATAGGGATCTAGGACATACGACCCTACCGCCTCTGTAGATGGTTTTTTGTCACTACGAGCCTGACCGTCCTTACGAGCCTGATGAAGTTGTACCTTAAAGCCTCTGGCTCCGATGCGCTCTCCGGATGTTTTTAGTGTTCCACCAGATAGGGAAACGGCCATGGGGTAGGTAACTATAATGCTTTTAATCCACACAGGCTGACCTACGCCTGCCAGTTCTCTGACCTGCCCGACAAGAAGTGCGCCCGCAGCCCCGCCGTGCACTAGTCCTTCGTGACCTGTCAAATGACTGCCTATGCTTGCAGAGAATAGACCTGCTTCCTGCTCCATTACTACTACGATCGGCGGAGGACCTTCAATGGCCATAGCTACTGAGACACTACCATGTATAGAAAAAAATGCGAACACGATGCTCTACATAGAAAAATATGCTATAAATGGCGAGTTGCGGTTATGGTTCAGTGGTAGAACACGTCCTTGCCAAGGATGAGACAAGGGTTCGATTCCCTTTAACCGCACTAGGAAAGATGCTTTTTGTATCTAGTGCGCCCACCAGGATTCGAACCCAGAACGCCTGTTCCGAAGACAGGTGTGATATCCATTTCACCATGGGCGCGCAAATGAACTGTACAATACCTGCATGAAGTTTACTATCCCCGCAGAAGTTGAGACTATTACGCATGCGCTAGAAAAAGCGGGGTATGAAGCGTATATCGTCGGTGGGTGCGTGCGCGACTTACTACTCGGCCACACGCCGAAGGACTGGGACATCACTACAAATGCTACGCCAGAAAAGATTCAGGCGCTTTTCCCTGACAGCTTTTACGAGAACAGCTTTGGTACCGTTGGTGTGAAGACAGAGAGTGCGGACCCGACGTGTACTGTAGTCGAAGTCACTCCGTACCGCGAGGAAGGGGAGTATAAAAATGCGCGACATCCCGAGTTTGTTCGGTTCGGTGTTTCGCTCGAGAAAGACCTGGAGCGTCGAGACTTTACCGTAAACGCACTCGCATATCGTTTACAGACAGGGAAGCTTGTGGACCTTCACAATGGCCAAGGGGATCTAAAAAAGAGGGTAATACGTGCAGTGGGAGACGCAGAGCTTCGGTTCCGTGAGGATGCATTGCGGATGATGCGCGCAGTACGCTTTTCTGGACAACTTGGCTTTGTTATAGAGCAGAGGACTGCGGACGCAATTTTTAAAAATGCAGACAATTTACGCAATATTTCGCGCGAGCGCGTGCGGGACGAGCTTATAAAAATTGTAGAAACTAAAGAGCCTATGGCATCCGTAGTTATGCTTCAAAAGTTAGGGCTTCTAAAGCATGTTGCACCCGACCTTGAGCGGGGGATAGGTGTCGCTCAAAACCAGGCGCACAGCTTTGATGTCTATGAGCATCTCTTGCGCACGATGCAACACGCGGCAGACAAAAACTGGAGTACAGCAATCCGCATTGCTGGACTTTTCCATGATGTGTCTAAACCAGAAACACGGCGCTGGTCTGATGAAAAGCGCGACTGGACGTTCCACGGACACGAAGTGGTGGGTGCACGAGTGACGAAGCGCATCATGGAGGATTTGCGGTTTCCAAAAGAAATAGCTGATAAGGTGGTAATACTCGTACGTTGGCACATGTTCTTCTCCGACCCTGACCAAGTGTCTATGTCAGCCGTACGACGCGTTATAGCGAACGTAGGGCGTGAAAACATCTGGGACCTACTAAACCTGCGTGTATGTGACCGTATAGGTACAGGAAGACCTAAGGAACAGCCGTTCAGATTACGAAAATATATGTCCATGGTGGAACAAGCGCTCCGCGATCCTGTGACCGTCGGCATGCTCAAGGTGGATGGAAAGGGGATTATGAAAGTGACGGGAGAAAAGCCGGGGCCTCGCATCGGCCACATGCTCCACGCGCTCCTGGAAGAAGTACTAGAAGACCCAGAAAAGAATACGAAAGAGTGGCTTGAGGAACGGGTGGGGGAATTCCGCCACATGTCTGACAAACAGCTCTCAGATATGGGGAAATCAGGGAGGGAGAGGTTAGAGGCTGTGGAAGCGGATGCAGTACGTGGGATAGAGGAAAAGTGGTACGTTGCAAATAAAGGACAAAACTGAAAAACTCCTCTGATCCAGAGGAGTTTTTCGTAGCTAGTATCTTTATGGCTCTACTTCGACACAATTAACTTGGTTGAGATCGTGTAAGCAGCCAAAGGACATTAGCCAAAGAACGTCTGAAGTAAGTATATGTCCTATAAAATGTCCGTAAAGGACTCTCCTGTGGATTACTTAAAATAGTCCTTCCAAAACTAAAAAATAGGAGTATGATTGCTTCTATTAAAATGAGCTGGGAAAAAAGGGTCAGAAACCCCGCCCTAATGGTTGCCTCACTTAAGTTTGGGGCACTGGCACTCCTTGGGCTTTTCCTGAACCCGGACGAGGTTGCCTTTGCAGGAGAGGTGGTAGTCCATCATGCTAACGCCCTGGATGTACACTCTGTTACACCAGTGGCGGTGGGTGAGGTATGGGGAGGTGGTATGTACGAGGTGTCATGCACTGACGGGTCAAACGTACATGCGTTTGTGGATAATAACTCTAACGAACCGAGCAAGGCATGGGCAGAAAATGCCGCATTTTACCAAGAGGGACTGACACTGAAAGAGCTGGCTGACATCGTGGGCAAGGGGTGTAGCCACACTGACACAACACCGGTTAGCTAGCACTCAATATCTACAGATGCGGGGCAATGGTCGCTCCCCATGATGTCGGGGTGGATAGCTGCGCGTTTCACCCTAGATTTTAGCTCCTGAGACACAAACCAGTAGTCGATACGCCACCCGACATTCCGTGCTCGCGCGTTAGACCAGTTACTCCACCAGGTATAGAAACCGTTTCCCCGAGTGTACATGCGAAACGTGTCAGTGAAACCGGCCGCTATGAAACGGTCGATGCCCTCGCGCTCCTCTTTCGTATATCCATGCTCGCCCTCATTCTGCTTTGGATGCGCTAGGTCGTCGGGAGTGTGCGCGACGTTTAGGTCACCACAGAAGACGATGGGCTTTTGTCTCTCTAACTCCTTCACATACGCGAGAAAAGCGGGGTCCCAGTGCTTGTACCTCAGGTCTAAGCGCTCGAGCCCTCCTTTCGCATTTGGAGTGTAAACGTTTACAAGCCAGAACTTCTTAAACTCTGCCGCTATCACACGACCCTCGGAATTCGGGTCACCAAATTTGTCTTTCTGTACTGCATACTTCTTCACAATATCTGGAGGAAAGTCATTGCGCACCGAAAGTGGCTTTTCTTTTGTAAAAATGGCGGTCCCAGAGTATCCCTTCTTTCCGGCACTGTTCCAGTACTCTTCATACTCTGGCAAATCGATCTCTGCCTGACCTTGCTCGGCCTTCGTTTCCTGAAGGCAAATAATGTCGGGCGCGAGTTTCTCTACAAAAGGAATGAAAAACTTTTTCTTGTGCACCGCACGAATACCGTTTACATTCCAAGAGACAAGGCGCATGCCTCTAGGCTAGCACGGTAACAGTCGCTCCTATACCCCTGCCATGCGCTGCTCTGGCGCGTAGACCGGATCTCGCTCAGTTTCCATATGAAAATGGAATGGCGCTGTCGAGTGACGTACTTGGCGTATATACTTTTTTGCAATAATTCCTGCAATCTGTTCTGCAAAAGCACGGCGCTCGCTAGCTGAGAGGGTACTGTGGTCGGTATTGAAATCGTGATCAGCGAGTATCACAGAGACAAGTGCGGCTTCTATATTCTGCCTATTCGGAGCAGTTGTTGTCTCGCTCTGCGCATCAGGAGATATGATGGTTTCAAAGTACATATCGCAACGCGGTGTATTATGTGCCGCCCACAAAACGTACGCGACGCGACGTGCTGTATACATCCTGTCAGCAAATCCTAGGTCGACCGCGGACCCCTCTTTGTGCGCTGAACCACGGTGAGGTCCAGCATTAATACGCATCCCCTCGTGCCATCCTTCAGTAACACGGATATCGGAAAGTTGGTCGCCACCACTGTTCGCTTGATCTAAGTACGCACGATACGCCTCAAGTCGTTGCCACAAGAGGTATACGGTGCGAGCCGTTGAGAGCGGAAGCTCGTTGCGCACCCCCGCTTTCATTTTTACTTTATGGTCTAGTGGAGTCCACACCCAAGAACCGGCATGCTTCCCAGAAAGAATTTCTACGTACACGCTCCCTGGCACTGCTCGACCAAACTCGGCGCGCGCCTGTGCATACATATCTATAATAGCTTTTTCATCACCGCTCGAGATCGTTCTACCATCGGCAGTGCGCACCCGTTGCGCAATAATCGCGCGTAGGCTCGCCTCCTTGAGATAGTTCTCATGCCGACGCGTCGAACCAGGACGTATCGTGAGTGCTCTTTCTTTAGCAAGTACTTCAGAAAGCCTCTGAACCATACGTTCGTAATATGAAACTACTGTCTGCATCTGCTTGTACAGTGGCGAGTGCGTCGAAATGGTGCGCTCTAGGTCTGACAAGAAATGCTTGCTTGCGCTCAGCCATACCCTAAGTTCTGCGATCTTAGACTCGATACGCTGAACGGTAAGTGGATTATCTCCACTGTACTCGAGCCCCTCTATGTGCTGATACCCCCGTAACGTGTCGAGTGGCACAAAGCCGTCGACTGGACGTTGTTCAACATGCTCAATCCGCGGCGACGCACTGTCGTTACTTGAGCCATACATTCTTGCCTCAGCGGGCTTTCCAAGCGCAAGCATAGCTAAAAGCGCCGCTCCGCTTAATCCTAATTTCCGTCTTTTATTTCTATGTGGCCCTTTTTCACTCATAGTGCTCGCGCGCAAAAATCACACGAAGGTGCGATTATATATGAATTATTACTTGGTGTCAAATGCAATACACGAACCTACCGAATCTTTAATTTGCGTCTTGGTGTAGGTAACCACTATCCAGAAGCACTCTTACGGCGCTTGCCATGAAAACGCTGATGGATGTCACGCAGGTGTTTGTCGGTGACGTGCGTGTATACCTGCGTCGTCTGGATATTGGCGTGACCGAGGAGTGCTTGCACTGAGCGAAGGTCGGCACCGTTCTCAAGGAGATCGGTGGCGAACGAGTGACGGATAACGTGCGGGGTCACTTTTTTTGTTATACCAGCCTTAATAGCGTAGTGCTTAACGAACAGCTCGACCGCGCGCGGCGTCAACCGTCCAGATTTTTGCTTTCCACGGCCATAGCTTACGAACAGAGCCTCTTCCATATCTTTACGCTTCTTAAGGTAGTCCGCGACCGCCTGTTTCGCTGAAGGCGATAAAAAAACGACACGGATTTTTTCTCCCTTTCCACGGATGGACATTTCGTCGCGTGACAGGTCAATGTCTGAATCAAGAGAACATAACTCAGACACACGAAGCCCAGTAGAAAAAAGGAGTTCGAGTATTGCCTTATCTCTTACGCCCCTCAGGGTCGAAAGGTCAGGAGCCTTCAAAATTCTCTCAAGCTCAACTGGGGTGATCAGGTCTAACGACCGCTCAGGCACCTTGGCAAGCTCTATCTTCTCTGGCTGTAGTGTTTTTACGTCTCGACGGGTCAGATATTTAAGAAACGCACGAAGCGCGATGAGGTGAAAGTTCTGCGTCTTGCGCTTCATGGTCCCCATTGGTGCAGGTTGCCGATTAAGCCAGAGACGAAACTCACGAATCGACTGATCGGTAATGTCGGCAGGGGACGTAGCCTTAGAAAAACCAAGGTACCGAGTAAGGTACCGGTCGTAGTTTTCAATGGTCTTTAGCGATCGCCCCTTGGTAATCTCCAAATATTCCAAAAACTCGCGCTTAAACTCGTCGACGGTCATGTAAGAAGTATACGCTGTACTTCGCACAATAATATTGCGTAACGGGGAAAACCGTGCTAAAGTACTGCCATGCTTACAAAGACGCAGAAAGCACGGGTTGCAAAGGTTGTACAGAAGCACGACACCGATACGGGCTCTGCAGCGGTACAAGTTGCTCTTTTGACTAAGAAAATAAGCGAGCTAACCGCTCATCTTAAGAAGCACCAGAAGGACAAGCACAGCCGTCGCGGACTTCTCCAGATGGTTGCTGATCGCCGCTCGCACCTTAAGTATCTTGAGTCTTCTGATAAGAAAGGATACGCAAAGGTACTCAAGACTCTCGGACTCAAGAAATAGTAACTAGCTACTCGGGTCTAGAGTTTAGTATACTGAGTAGGTATCTCTTATTT
>CAYTKJ010000002.1:0-42265 GCA_964438675.1 uncultured Candidatus Saccharibacteria bacterium | reverse complement strand
GGTGACCCTACAGGGAATCGAACCCTGATTACCGCCTTGAGAAGGCGATGTCCTAACCGTTAGACGATAGGGCCAACTTCATGTTTATAGCATAAAATCACTTTCCTGTAATTGGGGGAGGTCAGGACTTAGTCTGGTACCTCGACAGACCATGCAGTATCCGTGTCCAATACAGTGCCAGCAACTAGTACTATCCTCAGAGCCAATACCCTCACAGTGTTTGCAGTACCCGCGACCAAAGCACTGATCACACTCAGGGCAGAGAAGAAGTGACTCAACACTCCTCATACTTTACTAGTATACCATTTGTAGCAAGTTTAGTCGCACTCGCACCTAGCTTCTCTCGCTTCTATGGCCTATCATTCACCCGGGGCCGAATACTTTGCTCTTCCGTTTACCCTCCCGCCATTTCTCGAGAGCTTCTTTGAGTATTTTCCGAAGGAGTTCTCGTAAAGCTTCTTTTTCTTCTTGTTGTTCTAGTGTCTCACCTTCTGCTTCAGCACGACCTGATGCCAAGGTGGGATTTTGAGATTCATTGTTCTCCATATATACTGCAATATAATATAAATTGAGATCAAAATCAAAATACTGTATGAGTAATAGTAAAGAGGGGTGGGTAACAGCGCCGTTTACGCCAGGGCAAGTTGAAAGGCTAAAAGAACGCCAAAACGACCCACGTCTTCATGAATATACCTGTGGTGGTGCCAATAAACGCCATTGTATGAGAAGGCGTAATACGAATGGGCATTTTTTTGGAACCTATGAGCAAAATAATGGCATTCTGACGCCAACGACTAATGGGTGGGTTTGCCCATGTGGGGAATACACCCAGCCGCATGCACTAGCTGCAGATGCAGGCGATGAATAGAAGTAATAACTAAAGATAAAAGCAAATTTAGCAGAATTCTAGAATTTGTTTTCGCGGAGTGTAAACTGCGAGCGCAGTCCAACGGCGCATGTACGCTACCCATTACGCCCAGCATACTGATCAGGACCGTCTGGACCACCTTCGGTAGCTTGTACAAATTTTAAAACATCACGCGATTTCTTTTCTTTGGCAACTTCTTCCAATATTCTTTTCCTCTTCTCCACTTCCTTTCTCTTTTCTGCCGCTCTCCGTCCACCTAAACTTGAACGTTTTAGATGTTCTTGTGGATCAGCCTTTGCCAATCTTTGCATGTTCTCCGACATACTGTTATACAAAAAGTCCAGTGACCACGTCTTTTACGTCACCACCGTCTGCACGGCCTGCTAGCTCCTTCATCAGAGCACCCATAAACTTACCCATCTCGCTTTTGTCAGTGACCCCCATCTCTAGCTTCTTTGCTAGAGCAAATTTGAGTATTTCTTCCCGAGGCATTGTCGGTGGGAGGTACACCTCGAGTATTGCGCGCTCTGCTTCTTCCTTGTCAGCGAGCTCAGCTCGATTTCCAGTCCTAAACGCGTCAGCTGCCTCTTTGCGCTTCTTTACCTCACGCTTGATGACATTGAGTGCATCAGCATCCGGTAGTGGGTCTGTCGGCATGCGTTTGGTCGCGACAAGCTCGTTCGTAAACGCTGCCTTCAGTCCACGAAACACCTCTACTTTTAGCGCATCTTTTGCCTTCATTGCAGACACCAGGTCCGCTCCTATTTGATCTTGTAGCATAGGGTAATTCTAACACGGTGCTAAAATGGCACTATGGAAATACTGCTCGCCACACTGCTCATCATCCTTATCGCTCTTGTTGGATTTGTGGCGTATACAATTCTTACACAAAAGCAGCCGCAGGGGGGTGGAGACGCTCTGGGTCTACTGAACGACCGCATAGCTGAGCTTGGGCGGATTATGAACGACTCCACGAGTCGAGTGCAGGACTCGGTGCAGCGACAACTTTCAGATACTTTCAAAATTGTGAAAGATGTGACTGAAGGGCTTACCAAGCTCGACGAGACAAATAGACAAGTAGTGTCGTTTGCTGACCAACTGCAGAATCTGCAAGATATTTTGAAAAATCCAAAACAGCGCGGCATTTTGGGCGAGTACTACCTTGAAACAGTGCTTCAGAACGTGATGCCACCAGGGTCGTTCCAGATGCAATACGCTTTTCAGAGTGGCGAGATAGTCGATGCGGTTGTCTTTATTAAGGATCGCCTAGTGCCCATAGACTCTAAATTCAGTCTCGATAACTATAATCGCATTTTAGAAACAAACGATGTGACAGAAAAAGAGCGCCTAGAAAAACTTTTTAAGCAGGACTTGAAGCTCCGTATTGACGAAACCAGTAAGTACGTGCGTCCGGCGGAGAACACCATGGAATTTGCATTTATGTTTATTCCGTCCGAGGGTATTTACTATGACCTCCTCATAAACCAGGTGGGAACAGTAAAGACTAATACGCGCGACCTCATAGAATATGCGTTCAGTAAGAAGGTGATTATTGTGTCGCCCACATCATTCCTCGCATACCTGCAGACGGTGCTCCAGGGACTAAAGTCCTTACAGATTGAGGAGAAGATACAGGACGTGGTTAAGAACGTGGGGGAGTTGAGCAAGCACCTGGGTGCGTACCGTGAGTACCAGAGTAAACTAGGGAATGCGCTCGGTACTGTCGTAAACCACTATAACGCTACTGAAAAGGAATTTAAGAAAATAGATAAAGACGTACTTAAGATTACTGGCACTGCAGTGGGGGTAGAGACATCGCTCATTGATGGTCCAGTGCGTGATTAGCGTAACGTACGTAGTGCCACGGTAGTACTACAGGTAATGTGTGGAATAATTGCGTACTCCGGTGAGCGTGTAGCGCTCCCACTTTTACTCGCAGGGCTAGAGAAGTTAGAGTATCGCGGTTACGACTCGGCTGGCGCCTACACTGAAGACGGATTGTTTCGCGCGGTGGGGAAGGTCGCGAACCTACAGAACGTGTTGCCCGCGCGGCCCACGGGCCGCGCGGGCATAGCACACACCCGCTGGGCAACTCACGGTTCCCCAGAGGAGCGAAACGCTCATCCGCACTACTCTAAGGACAAGACGCTTTTTCTTGTGCACAATGGAATTATCGAGAACTACACGATTTTGAGAGAAGAGCTGGTTGAAAAGGGACATACGTTTCTGTCACAGACTGACTCGGAGGTACTTGCACACCTTATTGGTGACGAGGCACTGACTGCCGTCGACAACGCTCACGCGCTCACTGCAGCGCTTACAAGAGTACGAGGCACGTACGGCATTGCTGTTATGTTTCTGAATGAACCTGGCACTATCTACGCCGCAGCGCTCGGCAGTCCGCTCGCGCTCGGAGTTGGAGATGGGGAAATGTGGGTAGTATCTGATGCTTCGGCAGTCATTCATGAGACTAAACGCATTGTGTATCTCGAAGATGGCGAGTATGCAGTAGTTACACCAACGACCTACAGCATACGCGCGCTTTCACACGAGCAACATACGCGCGAGCCAGTGACTCTATGCCTTGCCTCCACGGCGCTCGAGAAGGGTGGGTACTCGCACTTTATGCTCAAAGAACTTTACGAAATTCCGCAGGTTATACACGACACGTTGAGAGGGAGGCTTAAGACTGACAAGGAGGGTGTGAAGCTTGGTGGGTTAGAGGAGGTGCAGAGAGAGCTCAGCACTATGGAGCGTCTCACTATTGTGGGGTGTGGCTCAGCATACTACGCAGGTCTCTACGGTAAGTATCTTATCGAGGACATAGCAGAAATTCCTGTCACTCTAGTGCTTGGTTCCGAGGGTCGCTACGCTACGCCGCATATGGGACCTCGAGATGTGATGCTCGCCGTGACTCAGTCGGGTGAAACAGCGGACACGCTCGCAACATTAAAAGTAGCAAAGGAGCGTGGACTACTTACTCTCGGGATGGTCAATGTGATCGGTTCAACAATAGCTCGCACGGTGGACGCTGGTGTATACACACATGCTGGTCCAGAAGTTGGCGTTGCTTCAACCAAAGCGTATCTTGCGCAACTAACAGCGTTTGGGCTCATTGCGCTCTGGTTTGGCAAAGAGCGCGGCGTATCGCCCGAACGGCTGTTGCGACTTCAACATGCTCTTCAGAATGCACCAACCATTGCTGAAAAAGTACTCCAACGTACTGACGAGGTTGTGCGGGTTGTGCAAAAGTATGTAACAGCACGCCATTTGCTGTTCCTTGGGCGCAGGTATAACGTCGGAACTGCATACGAGGGTGCACTCAAGCTCAAGGAGGTGTCTTACGTTCACGCAGAAGGGTACCCAGCGGGAGAGATGAAACACGGTCCGCTTGCGCTCATAGATAAGCATTTTCCTACGGTAGCCATAGCGCCACAGGACTCTGTATATGAAAAAATGGTCTCAAGTATTGAAGAGATAAAAGCGCGCAACGGGCCAGTCATAATGCTTGCAACTGACGGCGATCATCGAGCAGAAAAGCTTGCTGACGACGTTTTATGGCTTCCAAGATGTGATGAAGAACTAGCACCACTAGCCGCTGCCATTACACTCCAGCTTTTTGCGTACTACTTTGGTGCCGGACTGGGGCTCGATGTCGACAAACCTCGCAACCTCGCTAAATCTGTAACCGTTGAGTAATCATTGGTGCTAGCTCTGTACCAACGTCATTGCAGTTTTTAGTCCGTAGATTACAGCAGTTGTTCCAATTGCAGCAATCTTTAAAGACTGCCCTCCTGCAATACGTTCGTTGTACTTTTCAAGCCACTCAACATCGCGCTTGAGCAACTTTTCTTGTGTAGTTCGAAAGTACCGCATACTCCCTACCAACCCCTTTCTTTTAAGCTCATCTGGTTTACGAATTCCTTCCATATTCTGTGGAAGCTATTATACAACAATAGAGTGATGGTGCAATAGGCTGTTGATGCAGCCTAGAAAATGGTGTACTATACCTCACATGGCATTTGCAATCATTAAGACAGGCGGTAAGCAGTACCTTGTCGAGGAGGGGCGTTATTTAGAGCTAGAAAAGGTGCTTGGAGCAGAGGTGGGTAAGGCTATAACCTTCGACCACGTGCTTCTCAAGGACGATGGAAAGTCGACCGAGGTGGGCACTCCGACCACGGGCGGTAAGGTAGTAGGTAAGGTCCTTGAGGCAGGGAAGGACGACAAAAAAGTTGTTATCCGCTATAAGCAAAAGAGTCGCTACTTTAAGAAGCGCGGCCATCGGCAACCGTACATCAAGGTTTTGATCGAGAAAATCTAAACCGCTCTACGAGCGGTTTTTTAGTGCACTCCGTAAGGTCTCTGGGTCTGCGTACTCAAGTTCTGCCCCAATAGACAACCCTCGACCGAGTAGCGTCGTTTTTAGCTCATTGTTCATAGCTCTTAGTTCAACAGACACCTCTTTTGCAGTGAAGTCCCCCTCAGGAGTCGCCGCGAGCGCAAATATCACTTCTTTCACTTCGGACCCGATGCGCAGTTGTAATTCTTTGGTGCGGATTATTTTGTCTTTCCGTTGCTTCACGAGGTTCATAAGCCCTCCGAGTACAAAGTAATAGCCCTTGTACGTGAGTGACGCCTCTATGGCATCTATATCTACATCGTGCTCGACTACCATAAGTAGTGACGCGTCACGCTGCGGATCTGCACACATATGACACAGGCGTGTCTCACGCGGGTCATCGAATTGGTAGCAGCGTGTACACTGCATTGTTTGCGCATGCATTGTACGAATCATTTCTGAAAGGTGCGCACGGAATGTCTGGTCTTTTGCTAACAGGTATTGAACCACGCGGCGAGCCTGGCGCGGACCAAGTCCTGGCAGGTTGGCCAGCAGGTCTGTCAGTTCGTTGATTGGTGACATGCGAGTGCTAGAAATCGTCCTGTACTGATGGTGCAGCAGCGGAAACGCCGACATTAAAATCCGATTGCTCTATTGAAAGAAATGACGTGCGTTTTTCATCAAAGTACAGTTCGATTTTACCCACGGGTCCATTGCGGTGCTTTTCAATAAGAATTTCAGCAATATTGTTCTTGTCTGCAGACTCATTCATTTTGTCTTCACGATGAATAAACATAACGACGTCCGCGTCCTGCTCAATAGAGCCCGAATCGCGCAAGTCTGAGAGTCGCGGACGACCGCGACGTTGCTCGACGGCGCGTGAAAGCTGGGAAAGCGCGATAACAGGAACATCGATCTCGCGGGCAAGCTGTTTTAACGAACGTGAAATTTCTGTCACTTGCTGGACCATCGAGTCTGAGGAGCGTGCGGATGTTGGTGCCATGAGCTGTAAGTAGTCGACAATAATGAGGCCGATTCCATGCTCTCGTTTAAGGCGACGTGCAACCGAGCGCATAATGAGCGCGTTGTTTGCTGGTTGATCGTCGATATAGATAGGCGCTTTTGACAGCCGCTCCATGGCATCGCGAATCTGTTCAAACTCTTGATCTGTATCAATTTTTCCTGTTCTGAGTTTCCAAGCATTGACACGAGCCTCTGCTGCAAGCATGCGGTCAACCAACTGCTGTGAGGACATTTCGAGAGAAAAGATACCTACTGGTGTGCCGTATTTGATCGCAGATTGACGTGCAATGTCGAGTGCAAGCGATGTTTTACCCATCGATGGGCGTGCAGCAAGGATAATGAGGTCAGATCGTTGGAAGCCAGCAAGCATATTGTCGAGTGATGGAAACCCTGACTGGACGCCACGCATCTCGTGGTCACCCTTCGACAAATTGTCGAAACGCTCCCAAGCTTCCTTTAACTCTTCACCGATAGCAACAAACTTGCGCATAGTTGGATTTGCAGTCGCTTCTCCTAAACGCTTCTCAGCTTGGTCAACTGCTACCTCTACATCTTTCGACTCGTCAAAACCAAGATCTGAAATATCCGCAGCAGCCTCGATAAGGCCACGCATCATGGACTTTTTCTGTACAATCTGTGCGTAGTGCTTGAGGTTTGAAGAGGTAGGGACTGCATTTACGAGATCAGCAAGGTATGCGTTACCGCCAGCACGATCCATTTCGTTCTGTTCCTTTAGATAGTTGGCGACCGACAGTAAGTCAATAGGTGAGCCTGCTCCTGCAAGTGCTATCATCGCCCGGTACATTGCGCGATGCTTTTCAGCATAAAAGCTGTCTGACGTAATCAGATCACTCACTTCGTGAATGCCTTCAGGTTTGAGCATGAGCGCACCTAAAAGCGCTCGCTCGGCGTCGAGTGATTGTGGGGGAATGCGGCCAGGGGTTGCCATACCACCATTCTAGCGCGACTTAAAAAACACAAAACTCACCTGGACGAGTTTTGCGGAGGGTTATCTACAGGCTATGCACCTAAAACCAGCGTTTGAGCTTAAAGTACAGAATTGCGCACACCGCGATAAGTGCCATTCCGAACACAATAATCCAAAAGTCAATAGGAGAGCCGACAATCGGATTGTGTTGTGTGTTCATACCAAAAATCGAAGCCACAAGTGATAATGGGAGCATAATAGATGCCACCACAGTCAGGTTTTTCATAATTTCGTTTTGGCGGGTAGAGAGTAACGCATCGTTTGTATCTCTAAGCTCTGCAAGTGCGTCGAGTAGCATTTGAGCGCGCGCTGAAACTCGATACTGTAAAGATGACATAGATGAGACAAAGCCGCGATACTCGTCACCGAGGAGCACAGACACAGCTTTTTCTAGCTCTCGCAGTATTTCATCTTGGTTCGCGACAATGCGCTTGTGGTTCAAGACTTCGCGTGTCAGTTCAGAAATGGGACGAACGAGCGATAGTGTTTGTTCTGAGAAAATAGATTTCTCTATTCCGTTTACCGATTCCTCTATGGAGTCAAGTTCGTCTTCGACTGACTGGTAGAGACGAGTCGATAGTTCAAACAGTAAGTGTCCTGAGTGGAGTGACGTGCTCGCCCGCTTGAGAAGCATCGAAGCCTCAAACGAACTCGCGAAGTCGAGGATCGCCGGAACTGACTCGTAGTGCACCGTAACCACTGTATTCTTTGTAATGACTAGATCTACTTCGTGTGTACTCAGTTTGCCACGTGTGTCTCGTGAAGAGGGGAAGTGTAGTACGGCGTATATGCAGGTAGGTAAGAGGTCGACGCGAGGTTTGGGTGTCGGGGATAACAGTTCCCGTTCAACGAATGCTCCGAGGCTCATCTCGCTCGCAAGCGTTTCTACTTCTTCTAGTGTAGGGCGCTCTAGATCAATCCACACTGCGCCGTGATGGTCATATCGAGTAAGCATGATGCTATTATAGCTGAATGTCTGAACAGCTTAAGCTTACACAGGGAAAAAGTTGGTGGCAGCGCTCATTTATGCTCTCAACCCCTCAGCTCGTTGGTGCGCTGATTGTTATTTTGGCACTTGGTTTTTTTGCTGGTGAGCATGTTGGAGGGGGATCACTTTTTGCAGGTGCACAACCAATATACGATGCTCGAGCACCAGAGAACGTTGACCTTGCGCCACTTTTTAAAACGTGGGCACTCATAAATGAGCATTATTTACCCGCCACCACAACTACAACCACTGCTGAAGAAAAGCTTTGGGGCGCGATACAGGGCCTTACCGCGTCATACGGCGATGACTATACCGTCTTTATGCCACCAGTTGCTAAACAAATATTTGACACACAGGTTGCGGGAGACTTTTCAGGTGTAGGGATGGAGATCGGCCTGCGTGGAGGACTCTTAACGGTCATCGCGCCGATTAAGGATACTCCTGCGTATCGCGCCGGAGTTAAGTCTGGCGACATAATTCTTAAGATTGATGAGCTGTCCACTCAGAACATGACCGTTGAAACTGCAGTATCAAAAATCCGAGGACCAAAAGGGACAGCTGTTTCCTTAGAGGTTGCACGTCTCGATAGAGAAAATGGAAAACCATTTCTAATCTCGGTCGTGCGCGACACTATCGAACTTCCGACGGTTGACCACAGCCTTCGTGCTGACGGCACTTTTGTGATTCAGGTGTATATGTTTAATGGGCAGGCGCCACGCAAGTTTGCAGAAGCGCTCTATGAGTTTGAAAAAACACGAGCTCAAAAACTGATTATCGATTTGCGTAACAATCCTGGAGGATACCTTGAGGCGGCTGTTGATATGGTGAGCTCATTTATTCCGGCTGGTGAGGTGGTGGTCACACAAGCGTCGCGTGCTGATAGGGAAGATCAGGTGTACCGTTCGTCCGGCTTCGGTTCAGGGTTCCCGGGAGTCTCTATTGCGATTCTTATCAATGGCGGCTCAGCCTCAGCCTCGGAGATATTTGCAGGTGCCTTGCGTGACCACGGTCGCGCAACACTCATTGGAGTACAGTCGTTTGGGAAGGGGTCAGTCCAGCAAGTGTATGATGTGACCGATGATACGCAGGTGAAAATAACGGTCGCGCGCTGGCTCACTCCAAAGGGTATTTCTATTTCTCACCAGGGACTCACTCCAGACATCGTAGTCGACGTGCCTCAGGATACTCCAGAAGGGGTGGACGTTATCCTTGACCGCGCCGTTGAATACCTCAATACTGGTAGGTAATGGATGTAATTTTACTTGTAGACGTTAAAAAAGTTGGACAGCGAGGGAGTGTGGTGACCGTCGCTTCGGGGTACGCACTCAATGTTCTTATTCCACAAAAGAAGGCGCTGCCAGCAACTGCGGAGAACTTAAAGCGCCACATGAACGCTGTCGCCGTAGCACGTAATCGCGTCGACCAAAATGTAGAGCGCGCACGGGTTATCCTTTCCGAGATAGACGGCAAATCGTTGCATATTGCTGAAAAGGCAAGTCCTACGGGAACACTCTTTAAATCACTCCACTCGATTCACGTGCTTGCCGAAATCAAAAAACAGTGGGGAACTGACCTCCCGGGAGGGGCACTCAAACTGGAGCACCCCATAAAGCAAAAGGGCACCTATACGGTGCCCTTAGACGTACTCGGAATTAAAGCAAGGATCCTCGTTATAGTCTAAACAACGTCGACTTTTTGGCGACGAACCATAGACCCGTCAAACTTAGTTTTGCGAATTGCTCGATAGGCCACGGTGCCAGCTTTCATTGCAAAAATAGAGTGGTCCTTAGCAAGGCGCGCGTTTTTACCAGCCATAAAGCGCGTGCCGCGCTGTCTGACAATAATGTTACCCACTTTTGCATGTTCGCCAGCATACAGTTTGATACCCAAATACTGGGGGTTGTTATACGAAATGTTTTTGGCGGAACCGGCTGCCTTTTTTGTTGCCATACCCTGATATACTACCAGCTATGGAGTCCAAAATCAAGACATTTCTCACTCTACACAGGTACGATATCCTGACCATCATTCTCGTACTCTTGTCGCTCTCAGCTGCGTTCCAAATGGGCCGAGTGTCAGTTTGGTACGGTACTCAGTCACAGTTTCAAGTGTATGATCGCAGTTGATGTCGAGACGACGGGTACAAACCCGAATGTACACTCTATTCTCGCTATAGGCGCAGTTGATCTCGAGAATCCGACAAACCAATTTTATGGTGAGTGCCGTGCTTTTGAAGGAGCGCACATGGAGCCTGAGGCTCTTGCAATAAATGGCTTAACTGAAAAGCAGGCACGGAGTCCTGGCTGGCAGCGAGAGGAAGAGCTGATCCGGTCTTTCATAGCTTGGGCCACAGCGCTCAGAGACTGGACATTTGTTGGTCAGAATCCGGCCTTCGATAGGAGTTTTATCGAGTCAGCCTGTGCGCGCTACCATATTAACTATCCGTTTCCACATCGTTCTCTAGACACACATACGCTCTGCTATGCCCACATGGTCCGCCGAGGCGCAACGCCTCCGTTCGATGCGGGGCATCATCACAGCGCTATCAACCTCGATTTCATATTGTCCTATTGTGGCGTTCCAGAGGAGCCCCGTCCACATAACGCGCTTACAGGTGCGCTCTGCCATGCTGAAGTAGCATCCCGTCTTTTATACAATCAGAAAATTCTCCCCGACTTTGCTGTCTTTGATATACCGTGGGACACGAAAATGTCAGATACACTTACTTAGTATGGATCCAAACAAAAGCATTGTTCCGCCAACTATCCACCGCATGGAGGGTGAGTTGCGCGTCTGCGACCCGGTGAAAACCGATCATACTCGACCAATGGAGAGCTGGCGCATCTTAAAGATTATGGATGAGCTTATTCAAGGCTTCGACCTCCTTAAAAAATATACGCTTGCGGCTTCATTTTTTGGGTCAGCACGCTCGACACTTAAGGACCCTCGGATGTACGCGGACGCTGAGGAGCTTGCTCGACGACTCGCACTTTCCGGGTTTGCAATTATAACTGGCGGGGCGCAGGGGATTATGGGCGCTGCGTCTAAGGGGGCGTTTGACGCGGGGGGTAGTTCGGTCGGCCTTAATATCCGACTTCCGCAAGAGCAGGGAAGTAATCCGCACCTAACTGAAGAGTTCACGTTTAACTACTTCTTTACTCGCCGAGTAATGCTATCGTTTGCGTCCGAGGTCTACATTTTCTTTCCTGGTGGGTACGGTACGCTTGATGAGCTCTTCGAGATTTTGACCTTGGTCCAGACAAACAAGGTAAAGCGGATACCGATCGTACTTTACGGAAAGGCGTTCTGGGAACCGCTCATGACACTCATTGAAGATGTGCTCTATAAAGAGCAACGCGCGATAAGTAAAGACGACCTAGACCTCTTCGTCATAGTCGACAACGCTGACGATGCATACGAGAAAATACTAACATCAGTAAAGTGCTAGTTTTTGGCTTTGTAGAGCCGTATAATTGATATTCTGTTGTTGTGTGGACTTGACAAGGGGTAGGTCAAGTGCTAAGCTAATAAAGAAGTCGCCGTCGGGCGGCTTTTTTATATGCTTCCAATTCTTCTTCTACTTGCAGGTGCCGCATTTACGGCCCCTGTAGCACTTACCGCCACAGCAGATTATGAGTTAGCAAAGAATCCTGAGACCTTGGGTTCGTACGTTCGCGAATACTTTTCTGAGACTCCGATCATGGCAGACATTGCATGGTGCGAGTCACGATTCCGACACCTCACTCCAGAGGGTGAGATTTTTAGAGGCGTAGTCAATAAAAGTGACATTGGGGTGATGCAGATCAATACGTACTACCATGGAGCAAAGGCATCGGAGTTAGGCATAGACCTGCATTCACTGAATGGCAACCTTAAGTATGCAAAGTACCTATACGAAAAAGAAGGCACACAACCTTGGAGCTCATCACGCCCGTGCTGGGGTAAGGCTAAGTTGCCGTAGTACATTTGGTGACCTGAAGAGAAAGGGGAGCTAAACAGTATACTTCGCACAATATATCTTTTGCGAAGTACTCTCAGGCGGTAACTAAATACCAAACAAAAAAGCCTCCGGTTTCTATGGAGGCTTTTTGTGCACCTAGCGCGTGTCTTACATGCTTGGAGCCGGAGCCTGATTTCGAGCTATAACGAGATAGACGGCAGAAAGTCCAACCAAGAGGTATACCACTTGCTCGACCACTGGCCATGTACCAAAAATCATGCTCACTGCATTAAAGCCAAGCGCGACAAGACCCCAGTTGAGTCCGCCAACTATGACTAGGATGAACGCTATTGTGTGGAGTAGTTTCATGTGTGTTATGCACAACAACAATGACTAAGTAAACTCGACCTTTAATACAAAGTATACCTCCCTAAAGATACGTAAGTGGATCAAGATATGCACTGGTGGGGGCAACGGGGACAGTGGCATTTGCGCAGTTTGTTTTCGATTTTATATCACCTAGGCGCACTAAGCGTACTCCGTCAGAAGCGAAAAGTGTGAAGTGGAGATGCGGTCCTGTTGCGTAGCCTGTCTTGCCTGAGTAGCCGACGAGTCCGCTGCGTGGCACCGCACTACCTTCAGAGACTGATATATGCGAAAGGTGTGCATAGAGCGAAGTCAGTCCATTACCGTGTTCAACCAGGACCCACTTACCGTAGCTGTAACACCCGCGATACTCGTCGGTGTTACCCACCGCCCGAACAGTACCTGAGGCCGCAGCAACAATTTTTGTACCTGTAGGAGTGCCGAAGTCTATACCGTTATGTGGCGACCCCTTGTACGCACCTGAACGCGCAAACTCTGTATATCCGAAGTATTGAGTCAGACAAAAGAGATTTTTAAATGTCGATTGTCGATCCGCGCAGCGCGACATAAAGTCTGGATCGACAGGCCACCCAAGTACTCCCTTTCCAGCACGTGGGAGTGCCGACGGGTTAAGTGTATATTCAAGCTGAGACTCAAACTGAGAAAGCTCTTGCTCAAACTGTGCGCGTGCTTCCTGCTTTTCTTTCAACAATTTTTGGTACGCAACTTCACTTTGTTTTGTTTGGGCAAGTAAGGTGGCCTGCTCCGATCTGTTTTGATCAAGTACAGACTTCTGTCCACTCAGTTGTACTGCAAGAGATGACAGTTCCGCCTTCTGTTCACTTACGCCTTCGCGTGTGTCAGCAAGTGCCACTTTTTCAAGCGCAAGCGCTGCTGCTGTGTCGTGAATAGTGTGTTGTAGTCGTGTCAGGCTATCAATATCTCTCCAGAAAACTTCAAACCCAGCAGCAGAATAAAACTGTTCTAACAATGTCATATCGTCAGCCTTTTGAACCGTGCGTAGTGATGATTGAATAGCAATCCGTCCGCGCTCAATCTTCAGCGAGCGATCAGTAATCTCGTCAGACAGTCGGGCTATCTCTAAGTTCGCCTTTTTAACCCTGTCTTGCGTTGACGTTATACTTGAGGAAAGTTTTTTTCTGGACGTGTCGAGTCGTGTAATTTCAGATGCTAGGGTTGATTTATTCTTTCCAATCTCTAGAAGTTTAGATTCAAATTCAGCAATCTCTTTCTCAAGTGCAGCAATTTTCTGCTGCTGCTCGGCTATACGAGTACGTATGGTACTCGCAGTATCTGCATAGGCAACAGAAGTGCTAAGCAGCAAGCAAAGAAGCAGCACTCGCAACACGTCGTAGCGTCTCATCTCTTCCTATGATACCCGCAATAGTGAAGGGGTCAGGTGACTTATCCTTACCCGAGAGCGCGTAGCGCATCGGCCACAAAACTTGACCCCTACCCTCTTTTTCAGCATAGTCCCATACTGCGGCTTTTACCGAATCGGTAGTCCATGGGTCAGGAATACCCTCCAAAAGGCCTGAAATTCGCTCTAGGCGTTCTTTTGTAGCGCTTGCCGGCTCATCCTTCCAGAGCAATTGCTCGGGCTTTAAGGGCGGTGCCTCGTAGTAGTATCGGTACTCCCCTGCCTCATCGGCCTCACGAATATCACCAAAGGTTGATGCACGTTCCCGCATAACTGAAACCGTCTCTCGCCAGCGACCAGTCGAGTCAAGCATGGTGACTGTTTCCTCACTCAAAAATTCTTCTGCGTGTTCCCAAAATGCCTCGGGTGTCATCCGGAGCATATGTTCACGATTCACCCAACGCAGCTTCGTCTCATCAAACACTGCCGAGCTTTTCTGGACCTGGTCGAAAGAGAACGCTGGGATCAGCTCTTCAAGTGAAAAAATTTCCTGATCAGTACCAGGGTTCCATCCGAGAAGCGTAAGATAATTTAGGATGCCTTCAGGAAGGAATCCTTTTTGACGGTAGTAGTCTAAGGACACTGCTGCACCATGCTTTCGCTTCGACAACTTCGAGCGGTCTTTCGCAACAATAAGTGGCAAGTGTGCGTATGTGGGACGTGGCGCACCGATAGCTTCCTGGATTAAAATCTGGCGTGGAGTATTCGACACATGATCCTCGCCACGAATGACGTGTGTTACACCCCCCTCAAAATCATCTACCACTACTGCCATGTGGTACACCGGGTCAGTGATATTGCGCGCAATAATAAAATCGCCAAGATCTGTGGTATCGATGGTTACGTCTCCACGTATGAGGTCGTGAAATGTAATCAACTTGTTTGGGTTCTTAAAGCGCACCACTTCACGGTTCGCACCCTCTATTTCTTGCGATAGGTACGCATGTCCACTATCAATCAGTGCTCTTAGATACTTCGTATATACTTCAGTACGTTCACTTTGACGCCAGACCACATCGTTGTCCCAGGCAAGGCCAAGCCACGTCACACTCGCCTTCATGCCATCTTCATACTCGCGTCGCGATCGCTCCTTATCCGTATCCTCAACGCGAACGATAAACGAGCCACCAACGTTTCTCGCATACAAGTAATTAAAAATCGCGGTACGCACATTACCGATATGCAATGAGCCTGTAGGCGACGGCGGAAAACGAGTGACGACTTTTTTCATGAGGTATGTTCGAGCGCAATATCGAGCACACCTTCTGCAATTACCCGAGCCGCATCCGGTTTTGAAAACTTCTTTGCAGCTTCTGCCATATCATTGCGCGCTTTCGGATTGATGAACAGGCGGTTGATTTCAGCGACAAGAAGGTGCGGTGTCAGATTCTGTTGTTCCAATACTACACACGCACCAGCATGCGCATAGGCAAATGCATTAAATCGCTGATGATCTTGAGCAGCAGATGGAAGTGGAACGAGTATCGATGCGAGCCCCCACGCTGCGATTTCGTAGATGCCTCCTGCACCAGCGCGACTAATCACTAAGTCTGCTGCGCCAGCTGCCATCTTAAGTCCAAGAGGGGTAAGGTACGGGAACGGCTTGTATCGATACCTCCGCTCGTTCTTTGTTAGTGCTACATCTGCGAGCCCAGAAACGGTTTTAAAGTTCAACTCGCCAGTTTGGTGGACTACCTGATACTGCTCTACCAAGTCTGGGAGCGCGGCCACAATGGCATCGTTTAGTACCTCAGCGCCTTGCGATCCACCAAGAATGAGTAGCACAGGGAGCTTCTCCTCAACTCCGAGAAACTCGCGCACTCCGTCCTTTGCAGGTACGAGGATATCCTTGCGCACTGGATTTCCAGTAAGAGCCACCTTCTCCCGTGCTGCCTCTGGTAAGTACTCACGCGCAGAGTCAAAACTCAGCGCAATGCGCTTCGCAAATTTCGCTGCGTAGAGAGTTGCGCGGCCTGGTATGGCGTCGGAGTCGTGCACGACAACAGGTATGTGGAGAAGCTTTGCTGCTATTAAGGTTGGTGCCGCTCCGTATCCGCCTTTCGAGAAGATGACATCGGGGTACAGCTGATAGAGCGTCCAAAGGGTTTTTAAAATCCCTAGAGCAGTTTTTATACTGTCAAAAAAGTTTAACAATGAAAAGTATCGCCGCATCTTTCCTGCAGGCGTATGTATGAACCTGATATCGTTATCAAATAGTGCACGCTCATCAAAAACGTTAGGGCCAAAAAAATAGAGCTCTGGCTCCAGAAGTTTCTTCTCAGTGACTACGTCTCGGATTGCCTCTGCAACCGCAATAAGAGGGTAAAAGTGCCCCCCACTCCCCCCTCCCGTGAAAACGATACGCATACTCCGAGTATACCAGTGACTTACGTATGCCGCACAGTGCGGGACACGGCAATAATAATACCCACCATGGCCAGTGTAATGAGGAGTGCCGACCCTCCGCGTGACACAAATGGCAATGTGAGCCCCCCGACGGGTATGAGTCCGATCATGCCACCAATATTCATAAACGCTTGAAAACCGATACTCACGGACAAGCCTAGTGCCACCAGTCCACCGAATAGCTCCTGTGCACGCGCAGCCACCCACATCCCACGAAGTGCGAAAAAGAGAAATAGTAGTATCAAAAGTACTGTACCGACAAATCCAAACTCCTCAGCATACACAGCAAAAATAGCGTCTGAACTTGCTTCAGGTAGATAGTTAAACTTTTGCACACTCTGTCCGAAACCTCTACCCCACATCTCGCCAGACCCAACTGCAATAAGTGACTGTGTTATGTGGTACCCCGCTCCCTGCTGATCTAGGGTTGGGTTAAGATACGTTTCAAATCGTTCGCGCAAGTAGGGACGCTCATACACCAGCACACCAAATCCGAGGATAAGTATGAGCCCTCCTACAATAATGTCCCGAAGTTTCAGTCCTGCAGCAAAGAGCATAACGCCGCCGGTGGCGAGGAGTATGAGGAGCGTGTCTGTGTCGGGTTGCAGTAACAAGAGCACAGCTGCGATGAACGACACAGCAATAAGTGGTAGCACTCCCTCGCGATACTGAGCCCCGAGGTCTCGCCCGACTGAAAGAATGCGGGCGCACAAAACAACGTACGCAATTTTTAGCAACTCTGAAGGCTGAAATGTAATTGGTCCGAGCGAGAGCCAGCGCGTTGCACCGTTTGCAGTTATGCCTATGTGCGGAACAAACACGAGCGCACACATGCATATTGAGAAAACAAAGAAGTGCACCGCGTAACGCTTAAGGAGAGTGAGCGGTGTGCGCGACAGTAGAAAGAGCGCGACCAATCCACCACCAAGACCAAGGACAACCTGCACAGCGAGCGCGTTTCCAAACGTACCACTTCCCTTTGGTAACAGTGAAAGTGCAGCAGAAAAGAAAATAAGAATACCAACCACTGTAAGTACGAGCGCGAGCACCACCAGTGGACGGTCAGCAGAGCTTCGCATGCTAGCCAAGGAGTGCGACCGCGACACCCATAATGCACAGAATGATCGAGAGTATCCAGTACCGAATCGTTACTTTAGGACCCGACCAACCAATCGCCTCGAAATGGTGATGCAGGGGAGCAATGCGAAACAGTTTTCGTTTAAAAAACTTTTTCCAGAAGACCTGCAAAATGTTTGAAAAAACAGTAGCTATCAGTAGGAGTGCGACTATCGGCAAAACAGCCACCCCATTACCCTCTCCCTTCAGATCTGTGAGAAACGCGACGGATGCGATGGTGAGTGTTAGTGACATCGAGCCCGTTTCAGTCATCCAAAACCGTGCCGGTGGTGCGTTAAACCACAAGAACGCAAGCAGTGCACCAACAAGTGCAGCACAAAATGCAGCGAGATCATACTGCCCATTTGTAAACGCAATGAATGCATATGCACCAAAGATAGACGCAAACACACCTCCAGAAAGTCCATCAATTCCATCAATAACTCCTGAGGCGTACAGAAAAAGTGAAACGGTCACAAAAAGCGGGACCACAAGCCATCCAATGTACAGATCGGGAAAGAACGGAATGCCAATGGTCACGATACCGAGCTTCGTGTAAAACCAGAGGCCAACAAAAAGCGAGAGGAGTACAACGATCGCAAGTCGTACTGTCAGTGGTAGACCACGAGCATCTCGTGCTTCTATAACGTCCAGAAGGTCGTTTATAAAACCAACAAGTGCACCAATAAGAAGTGTAACGAGCGGGATCCACGTTTGTGCGCGGTTTATGAAATCAAGCTGGGCAGTGAACGTTGAGGGCGCAATAAGCGCCAGCACATAAAACAGAAGTGCAGTAAGTGCTGCTGAGCCCCAAATGACGATTCCACCCATCCGTGGCGTATGCATTTCTGTCTCTGCGTGTAATCGACTAAACTCCTCTGCGTGTGTCCCATCGAGCGCCTGCTTCCCTCCCTTTTTCTTCCAGACTTTCCATGCAAACAGGTAATGCGTCAGAAGTGGCGTCATAGCGATGCCGATCCAAAACGCGGCTGCCGCGGGAATAAAAATTCTTATGACGTCCTCTACCATAGGGAAAGACAGGTAGCCTGCCGCAGCACTTCATTCTTTGCAAACGTGGCCAGTCGCACGGTATCCACTTCCCTACCCTCACGTGTAGAGCCGAGTACTGCAATTACCACTGGGTGCCCAGGTATAGCTTCAAACATAAAAGCGAGATTACCCCCCGCTAGATCTGTGTAGCCAGTTTTTGACCCTATCGCAGATGGGTAGAGTGATGCGAGCAGTGTGGTGTTTTCGGCCTGATGTACAGTTCCACTTTTCGAGACAAAACTCCACGTTGGCATGACTGATCGTTCAACTGACTCAGGCGAAAGAATAGCAATGTGCGCAAGAAGGGTAGCGGCATCTCGTGCCGAACCATAGGCTCCCGCTGTTGTGAGCGATATGTCGAGCCCGGTATCATCAAGAAAGAATGTTTGAGCCAGGCCTAAAAGTCTCGCACGCCTATTCATGGTGTCTATGAATCCGCCCGTTTCAAGTCCGAGTGCATCTACTACCGCAAGACCAAGCGCATGCGCACCGTCGTTTGATGATTCAATGAGTGAGAAGTGTGCAAGGTCCTGAGCGCTCCAGCGTTCACCCCTGGTCAGCCCGCTATCGCCTTCCGGAGAGAGAGCTGCCTCAGTAATGTGCACCTCATGATCTGGCCCGAGGGCCTCGAGCGCAGTGACGACAGTCATAAGTTTCGTGAGTGACGCAAGGGGAAGCTGAGCCTCTGCATTCTTTTGATACAGAATGTTCCCAGTACTGATATCGGCCACAAACGCTGCTTCTGCAGTCACTGATGGTGCCTCCGTGGATAACTCATTACAACTTGCTGCACTGAGTGCAACAGAATCTTGAGGAATGTACCAAAGCGCGGTGTATCCCGCACCGATCATACATCCAGCTATGAGCGCTGTAAGTCGTACGTGGTTCATACCTCTTCTGCTGGCTTTCCTGCTAAGACCGTGGTCAGCTCTTCACGTACAGATACGTACCCAGGGAGTGCACTCAGTGATGAAACGCCAAGAAACGCAGGGAGCTCTGGAGTTGCTCGATATAAAAAAGAACGCTTGTCCTTTGGATTATCAACACGCTCAATGAGTCCGCGGATCATTAGTGTACGAAGCATCGACGAAACGGTAACACCGCGAACGTACTCGATATCAGCGCGAGTAACTGGTCCTTGATACACGATAACCGCGAGTGTCTCAAGCCCTGCCTTACCAATCGCTCCTTCAAGTTCGTCACGACGCAATTTTTCTATGACCTCAGCAGCAGCGCGCGACGTAGTCAGAGCCACTTTATCTGCCTCACGTACGAGAGAGATGCCGCGCTCAGTGAGGTCCGCAGTGAGTCCCTCGAGTGCAGATTCGATGACAGCAAGTGGCTGTTCAAGCGCGCGTGCTATGTCGCCTACTCGTACAGAGCCTCCACGATACAGAAGCAGTGCCTCAATGCTAGAACTAAGGGATAGTGAATTATTCATACCGTGGGGCGTCTACGCTACCTGTGTATTCTATCGTAATTTCTTCAAAATGGGCACCTTGTGCAGCATGCGCCGATCCGCGCTTAATGAGCTCGAGCATTGCAAGAAATCCAACCACCACGTCTGTAATGTTTGCCGCCCCTTGAGTAAACTCGGTGAATGAGAGTTTAATTGCATGCTGTATACGCGTATGTAGCCGATCAATCATTTCATCGAGTGAAATAACCGGATCGACGCGCACCTCAGGCGTACCAACGTGGCGCGGGGCCTGCTCAAGCACGCTTCGAATTGCAACTTCTAGCGCAATAAGCGACAAATCTGGTGGTGGCACAAAGAGAGGATCTCGAACGGTAATGCCGGGTGCGATGAACTGCTGGTGTGTGATATCAAACCGCTGCGCAGCTTTTCGAATTACAGAAAGGAGTGCGAGTCGAAGCTCAAGGTCACGAATATCAACTTCTTCATCGTCGGTAAGTTCTAGGACTGGCAGGAGTGCGCGGGATTTTATAAGCACTAGTGTGGCCGCAACTACAAGAAACTGCGCGGTATCAGCGATTGGGTACGAATCCTGCGTTGAAACAAATTTCAGAAAATCGTCTGCAACCTGTGCAAGAGAAATATCAGAAATAAGCATCTTCCGATCTTCAATAAGTGTGAGGAGTATGTCGAGCGGGCCATCAAAAGCGGCTGTTTTAATCGTAAACCCAGTCATAGGGCTAGTATAGCCTGTGTTCCCCAAGCACGGCACACTACTTTATATGCTAATTGTTGGTGTGCAGTAGCGTATCAATACGGTGTAGGTCGCGTGGAAACATAGTTGCTTCGCGAATGTTCTCAAGTCCAAGTATTTGCATAGTCATGCGCTCAGCTCCAAGCGCAAACCCACCTTCAGGCGGCACACCGTAGCGGAATGCCTCAAGAAACATACTGATCTTCTCTGGGTCCATGTTCCACTCCTTTACATGCTGCATAAGCTGTTTGTAGTCATTGATGCGACGCCCGCCCGACAGCCACTCGCGTCCTCTACAGATAAGGTCGACACCCTCATTGAACTCGGGCTTATCAGGGTTCGGGTACACATAAAACGGCTTCTGTTTGGTCGGGTATCCGTATACGTATACAAAATCTGATCCGGTCTCCTTCTTTACTATTTCGCACAAGATGCGCTCATCCTCCGCATTCAAATCTTTGTCGCCACGCACGTCACGCCCGGTGGTAAAGATCTTTTCTTGCGCCTCAGTCAAAGACATGGTGGGTGTGTGCTCAAGAAGTACCGGAAGTTCAGCCTTGAGGTATGCAAGCTCTGCGCTGCAACGTTCGGAGAGCTGCTTCAAAATGTAGCGCACGGCGCTCTCAGACATATCGCGGATGTCTTTCCACGAGTCAATAAACCCCCACTCGGCATCAAGAGATACTATCTCGGTTATGTGGCGAGTCGTCTGAGACGGCTCAGCACGGAAGATCTTGTTGACTGAGAAAACGCGCTCAAACGCAGTCATCACAATCTGCTTGTAGAGCTGTGGCGACTGAGTGAGATATGCCTTCTTGTCAAAATACTCAACTTCAAAGACCTCAGCCCCACCCTCCGCAGTAGCGGGTGTTATAGATGGGGCTTGAAATTCGAAAAAATCTTGCGACTTCATGAACTCGCGAAATGAGTCGATGATAGTTGCTGACACTTTAAAAATTGCCTGATTGCGTGGGTGACGCAAAGTCAGTGCTCGATGGTCAAGCTCGGTGGTGAGGTCGAGGTTGTACCCCGTGTCAGACATGTCGAACGGTAGCGGCTCGGCAGCCGCCAATATGTCAATGCCAAGGACCTCAAGCTCCAGCGTTCCGTTCTGTACCTTTTCGTTTACATTCTTTGCAGGTCGCGCATTAACCTTGGCGGTAACTGCTACCACATACTCGTGGCGCAGCTCTTTAGCCGTCTCCATTGCAGCACTGGTTGGAAGAACCACGCCTTGCACTTTGCCGGTCCTGTCGCGGAAGTCAAAAAAAATCATCTTGCCTTGGTCGCGACGAACGTCCACCCAACCTTTAATGGTTATTTGCTTTCCTACCTCCTGCTTGAGATCTCTGATAAGTGTTCTCATATAAAAACTTATTTAAACATTATACCACAGTCGGATGACTACTACAGTTCGTATGAAAATTCAGCCTCTGGTCCCAGCGGAAAACGCTGAATAATTTGAACGGGATCCGCTGGAATCTGCGAGGACGTAATACCTACCACAGAACCGCACACGGGACATGTCGCAATAGTTGAGATGCCTGGATGACGAAGTATTATATAACTAGTACCACAAACGCAGTCGACATTACTCCTCCACCCCTGTCTTGCACGTTCGAACACCCTGCCACTGTACGCAATGAACTACTGGCGCGCAAGTCTAGAGTGAAACACCTATTTTTTGTCGAACTTCAGCCATTTTTACACTGGCTAGAGCCTTAGCTTTCTCACCGCCATCCTTCAGTACCTGTTGCACATCGTTATCAGTTATAGATGTACGCTTCTCGCGCATTGGTGCTGCCACAGCGTCTATGTCCTCGATCAACATATCTTTAAGTGTCTTGTACTTCCCTTTATGGGACTCGTAGATTGGTGCTAGCTCTGTTTCTGGTCGGTATAGTTTATGTATTGCGTAGACATGTTCTGGTCGCTCACCTGATGAGTCCGTCACGATACTCATAACTGCCTTCGCTATTTCGTCTTTAGTTCCAAACAGCGGGATCGTATTACCGTAACTCTTACTCATTTTTCGTCCATCTACTCCCGGAACCACAGCAACGGAGGGCAAAATCATGTCAGTCGGGAGCTTAAAGACTTCACCAAAGATTCGATTAAACTTCTCTGCGGTGTCGCGCGCATACTCGACATGTTGCTTTTGATCCTGCCCTACGGGCACTACGTCCGGGTCATAGAGCAGTATGTCTGCTGCCATAAGCATGGGGTAATTAAAGGTGCCGACTGAGACTTCCTTACCCTTCGCTTCAGCGTCCTTATACGCATGACCACGCATGAGGTATGGCATGGTCGTAATCGTGTCGAATATCCAGGCAAGCTCGGTATGTTCTGACACGTCGGATTGTTTATATAAAAGTACTTGGGCTGGGTCTAGCCCTATTGCAATGTAGTCTTTTACAAGGTCGAGAATAAGCGAGCGCATTTCTTTGCCATTCTGAATAAAGTTTAAACCGTGATAGTCGGCAACAAAGACCATTGGCTCGTACTCTCCAGTTTTTAGGAGATCCACAAACTGCTTCATGGCACCAAAATAGTTTCCAACGTGCGGGTGGCCAGTGGGTTTTACACCTGAAAGAAAGCGCTTTTTGCTTGCCATGCTTGTGCAGTGTATCATTTTCGTATGGACCGCATCAATGTTGCAGCTGTAGTACGAGGACCCGACGGTTCAGTGCTGCTGTGTAGGAGAAATCTCAACAAGAAGGTGGCACCAGGTATGTGGCATCTGCCGGGCGGTGGAGTTGAGGAAGGAGAAAGTATTGCCGAAGCAATAATTCGCGAGCTAAAAGAAGAACTCGACCTAAACGTTACTGCAGTTACTGAGACAAGTGTTGTGCATACCTACTACGCTGGTAACGAGACGCATCAAACCAAATTTGTTCACGTTACAACTACTGGAACGTTATCCTTGATGAACGACGAGAATATCGCCTTTGAGTTTGTACCCCTAGCCAAGCTCCCTGACTATCTGGAAGATCATGTGCTTCCAATAAACGTTGCGGCTATTACATACCTATCGTAGCGCTACGGTATCACAAGCTCATAAAACCACTTACGGATTACTATGCTAGTGGTAATTCCACAGTAAACCTTGACCCCTTGCCTGGGCCATCTGATGCAGCAGTAAGTGTGCCCTTGTGTGCCACGACATGCGCCAGTGAGACATAGAGACCCACGCCGGTAGAGGCAGGGTTAATTCGCTTCGAATCCTCGCCTGGACTAAAGAGTTTAAAGAGATTCTTCTGGGTCTTCTCAGTCATACCCACGCCAGTATCCCGTATGGTCACCACTCCTCTGCTCCCCACTTTTTCTACCAAGACAGAGATTGAACCTTTCTCGGTATACTTGATGGAGTTATCTATTAGATTTATTAATACCTCAGCAATTTTTGGCGCATCGTACTTACCTTTCAGCTTTTCAGCACCAGGTTTTATTGCAATAGATAGTGTAAGTCCTCGCTTTGTAGCGTTGGCTCTCAGTCCCTCAACTGCGAGCGTGGTCAAGTGTGTGAGGTCTGCCTCAGCAAAAGAGTAAGATATTTTGCCTTGCTCGATACGAGATACGTTCAGGTACGTGTCCACCGACCGTGCCATGTCGTTTACGCGCTCAAATACCTGACGTCCTGCTTCTTCCGCTGCCGGCGGTACCTTTCCGTACGAGCCGTCTATCATAAGGGAAACAAAGTTGCGTACGATAGTAAGTGGTGTTCTGAGCTCGTGCGTCGCAATCGAAAGAAACTGAGACTTCAGCTTGTCGAGCTCTTTGAGCTTTTCATTAGCCAACTTGAGGTTATCTGCCAAGATCTGAATATGCTCACGTTGCTCCACTTCACGCTTTACACTTCTAACTAAGACATATCCTAATACGCAAACTAAGATAAATGTGAAACTAGCAACAATTCTCACATTTTCAAGTTGCTGTAATGTAACGAGAGATATCACTGCGACCGCAAGGGCAGCTATGAGCATTTGCGCTGAAAGAACTTTCACATTAAACGCGTTGAACTGAACAACGCTATATGCAATAAATCCTGCAAAAATTGGCGCCCCAAAGAGTCCATATTGGCTCAGTGTCCAGTCATCCGTCAGGCTGCCAATGATAGTCCCTGAAGAAAATGCCATGAGAAAGGTAATCAAGCCGAATCCGAAACAGAGCGCAATCATTCTTTCGTGTCGAACTGAAAGCGTGGGTATGTATCGCACTGCCATCAGGGCAATAGATAACATCATTCCTGCGTGCAAGAAATGCGTATAATACATTCCCACCAGGCCTTCAAAAGCCTCACAGTCCGGTATATATATCGATTGCAAACTATACTCAGTCGGAAGAAGAATGATTACAGGAAGTAACAAAAGTGTGATAAGAAGGTTCACTTTTAGACTTGGCCAGCTTTTTCTCAAAAATAAGTAATAGAGGTAAAACGCAACAACATATGATAGTGGCTCCAGCAGAATTTGAAGCGACCATGCAAACATAACTACGTCTGGCCTATTTGTAGCCCACAAAATAACATCCAATATTACCCAGAGTGAAAATATAGATACAAAAAACAAAAATAAGCGATTGACTACACTTTTGGGGTTGTTTAAAAAAATAAATACCCCGATTGAAAATACTGCCAGGATCGCAACGGCATGCGAATAGTGAACGAGATTGGGTACGTTTGAGGAAAAGAATAAGTACACAGATTGCTCCCATGGGCAGAAAAGTTGTTCCATACTTCTATCGCATCAAGGCGTCTTCGCTCTGTATCACTTTATAATCCTTTTGAATCACTGTCTTCCAAAAGGTCACAGCAACTGACACTGTCAACATAACAGCAAGCACAATGAGAAGTAATTTTGAATATCTGTCCATCCACTTACAGAATACATTGAGATTTGAGGTCGGCTCAATATGTAGGCTAGTTTTGTGGATCTTTTATGTTATTATGGCAGTCAATGGGGCTTTACTTGTGCTGATTGCAGATTGAACTTTATATGTCAATAATTGATAGAGGAATGGAACAAACAAACAAGGAAGACGGTGAAGCATCCCGTGGAGATGTGTCTTCGGTCGTGATGTCCCATAACGAGTGGGATCCGCTTGAGGAAGTAATAGTAGGTGTAGTTGAGGGGGCTATAGTACCTCCCTGGGACTCAATACTCGAGGCTACAGTACCTGACCACGCGACCTGGTTTTTTAAAAAATACGGCGGCAGACCATTCCCGGAGGAAATGATCGAAAAGGCATCGTTACAACTTAACAATCTCGTTTCAGTTTTTGAAAGCCTGAACATAGTCGTGAGACGACCAGAGCAATTTGATTTTTCAATTACTTACCAAACTCCATGGTGGCGCAGTACGGGCCTGTATGCTGCTATGCCACGTGATGTTGCAATGGTAGTTGGAGATATTATTGTTGAGGCTCCAATGGCATGGAGAACTCGTTATTTCGAGATATTTGCCTACAGGAAGCTAATACAAGAATATTTTGATCGAGGTGCTCGATGGCTTGCAGCCCCGAAGCCAACAATGGCGGGTGAGTTCTATGACCCAAAGTATCACTCTGATCAACACACTATAAATGGTGTAAAACAATTCGTAATTTCGAACACCGAGATTGCGTTTGATGCGGCGGACTTTGTTCGTTGCGGTCAGGATCTTTTCGTGCAAAAGAGTCAAGTAACAAATGCAAAAGGAATAGAGTGGGTGCGGCGCCACATTGGTGAGCAGTACAGTGTACATGAAGTGGAGTTTGGTGATACACACCCGATGCACATTGACACCACTATCGTTCCACTAGCGCCAGGAAAATTGTTAATTAATCCGACTTGGGTGACAAAAATTCCGTCACAATTTAAATCGTGGGACATATTAATTGCACCACAACCGATGCAGCCATATGATTCTGGACTCTACTTTTCTAGCGATTGGCTAACAATGAACATGCTAAGTATCGACGAGAAGAAAGTTATGGTTGAAGCAAGTGAACAGCCGATGATTGATGCTTTGGTCAAATGGGGCTTTGACCCGATACCAGTTCCATTTAGGGACTTTTACCCATTTGGCGGATCAATTCATTGTGCGACGCTCGACATACGTCGCAGGGGTTCACTGCAATCATATTTCTAGTGTATTCAATTAAATTTTTTTATACTGGCACAAGCCCGTAGATATGTTCTGGCTCTATATAACACTTGCATCTCCAGCTCTTTCTGCATTCGGTAACTATTTGGACAAATATCTTATATCTGGGAAGGGCAACGAAAGTGGTGTCGGGAGTGTCGTGCTTTTTTCTTGTCTATTCGGAATTCTGGTATTACCCATCTCACTGTTAATTGGTGATAGAGTCTTCAGTTTGCCGTTCACTCACATAGTGTTGCTTGTCTTCAATGGCACACTCACTGTTGGCGCTCTTCTGCTCTATCTGCATGCAATCGATAAGGCAGACGTAATTTCTGTAGTTCCAGTTCTACAAACTGTACCAGTATTCGGGTTTGCATTTGGTTTCCTAATACTTAATGAGGTTCTTGGACATGCTCAAATACTAGGATCACTAGTTATAGTTTCCGCAGCATTATTGCTTTCCATTGAATTCAATACAAACCATCGACTAAGGGTAAATATGAGAGGCTTACAATTAGCACTCCTCTCATCGTTCCTCCTTGCGCTGAGTGGAGCGCTCTTTAAATTCGTTGCCCTTGATTACGGTTATTGGGCAACACAATTCTGGGAGTATGTTGGTTCTACATTTTTTGGCCTTCTTCTATTTCTTGCGGTGCCCAACTATCGTTTTAATTTTCTCCATGTCATCAGAGAGCGGAGATTGAAGACTGTGGGTTTAAATTTGACCGCTGAGATAACAATGGTGGGTTCTGATTTAGTGCTTAACTATGCGACGCTGCTGGCTCCACTTGCACTCGTTTATTCGGTAAGCTCATTTCAACCCGTATTTCTTTTTGTTTACTGTCTTATTGGTATCGCTTATGCGCCGCACATCATTCGACCATTTACTGTAGTGTCTCGCGACTTTTTAGCGAAAGGTATTTTGATTTGCGTCATGATAATTGGCGCTCTAATTATCAATTTAGTACCGCTATAGCGGTACTGGACATTTCGTGAAGCTATGCTACAGTTATTGCATGGCGCTTGAAGGTTCTATCGCAGAGGCCCTCTCTACAGTCGGAATGACTCAGGACGATCTGGGGTCTGCTGGACTTTTGATGTTCGGATTGCTCGGGTGGTTTGGCGTCTTTTCAAAATCTGAAAAGGTCCGCTTCTCTAAATTTGTTAACTCGTATTGCGCAATTGCTGGTACCCTAATTACGGCCTCTGTATGGGATGATTCCTGGATCACCAGAAACGGAATGCCCAGTATGGGGGCCAGCGGAGTCTTCGAAACTATTCCATATGTTGTCCAGTTGATTCTAGGCAATAGTAAGCCAGAAAAAAAGAAGTAGGGAATCGCGGCCCTTAAACACATTTCTGACTTTCCCTATACACAACCATAGGTTGACTAGGCTGCAGATATATTATACTTACCACATGAAAACCATACCTGGTTGGCTATTTTTAGGACTAGCCCTTTTTGTAGCAATGGCGACACCTTTTACGACGCACGCATCTACGTGTGAAATATCGTCCACTGCACTTGTATTTGGGGCGCGCTCAGACAGCGTACGGGTACTACAGACACTCTTGAACCGCTATCCTGAGACTCAGGTCGCTATTTCTGGCACTGGTGCGCCTGGTAATGAGTCTGATTATTTTGGTGCAAAAACTAGGGCGGCTGTCATAAAGTTCCAAGAGAGGTACGCATCAGACATTCTTACCCCTGCTGGGCTCTCCCGAGGCTCAGGTTACGTCGGAGCGCTTACAAGAGCAAAACTCGCAACACTCTGCACTGGTAGCGTGCTAGGCGCGACGACCAAACACCCCGCACTGACTGTGACGCGTGCGCCAGAACAGCCACGGCCGACACTTGCGCCGAAAGGGGCTCTTCATGTGCCATTTACACATGTTGCGTTTAGCGCTGGGGATGAAGATGTGACAATCAACTCAGTGACTGTGGAACGAACAGGCCCGTCTAGCGACTCTGCCTTTGCCAATATTGGACTACTGGATGAAGATGGCTTTTACATCGACGATGCGTATTTTAACGCTAACCACAGAGCGGTGTTCAATGAGGAATTTATAATCCCAGCAAACGAAACACGAGTACTCCGAATCACTGGTGACATGGCCAGCGATTTAACAGATCGTGTGGGAGAACTTGCAGCGCTTAAGGTTACAGCGATTACGGGATCACACGAGCCAGTGGGCTTTGTCCCCTTTCTTGGTACGTACCAGTCAATGAATAACACCCTCACCATCGGAACTGCTACGGTCATGCTCTCAAGCGACGACCCACGCGCGCAACGCACACGATACATCCAGGATAAAGGGGTTCGCTTCTCAGGAATTAGAATTTCAGCTGGCTCAGCAGAAGACATGACGCTTGCGGCGATCACCTGGCGCCAGAGCGGCTCTGCTTCTGAGTCTGACATCTCGAATGTTGCAACCGTTATAGGCGGCGTCCGATATGCTGCTGAGGTAGAAGATCGCTACTATACGACAACGTTCCCTGAGCACATTTACATACAAAAGGGGTCGTCTGTGGATTTCTATGTTGAAGGTGATCTGACTACATCTGGTTCAGGCAGAACCGTACAGTTTGACCTCGAGAGCGGCACAGACCTGCTACTCATCGGCTCTCAGTTTGGGTTTGGAGTCTTCCCTACACCAGAGGCAAACACTGACGTGAGTGGTAATTCAGTCTTCCTTACCAGCGACGGAACAACTGATGGTGATTCACTCACACCGTACTTTGCAGGATCAACCGTCACCATTAGTAATGGTGCGATAAGCGGGTTGGGAAAGATCTAAATTGAGACTATCTCCCTAGTATAAGGGCACCACTCACACCAGCGAGGAGCCAGTAAAAGAAGTACTTGGCTGAAAAGAGTGCAGCAGTCGGGGCACTTACTGCGTAGACCTCGTGGAGTGGGAGCATATTAATAGCGATACCAAGTATGAGGCCTGCCGTAAGCGCAGATAAGCCGAGTACTTTAGCGAGTCCTATGCCATACGACGGCACCCAGCTTGCAAGGCCAAGGAACGCGACAATACCCACACCGACGAGTGCCGCAAAGAGGCCGAGGTGGAGCCACGGGTTAGGGCCGAGGACCAACATAAACGGAAAGAAGGTGTACAGAGGCACTGCAGCGTACACTCCCGCGATGAGTGGTAAAAGTCTGTCACGCCCAAAGTAAAAAGCAAACGCCGCGACGAGCGCGGCGAGGATGATGAAGGCAATGAAATCAGAACCGAATGCGATCACAAGATCGACGCTCGACTTGAGCGCGTCTCCGACCTGAGGTGTGGCACCTTGTGGGTCCATAGCTATGCATCACTATACGTCATTCTCGTTCGGAGTTCAATGTTTTCAACACTCGCAATGACTCTACTGCTGCACTAACATAATTGCTGACTAGGTCGGGCTCTAGGTACTGTGCGATGTGTGCAATGGCTACAAATTGCAAGTCGCTATTTTCTTGATTCTTGACCATTGGCACCTGGCTACCAATCTGAACCACAAAGATTAGAGTTTCTGTCTTTTCAATCTTAATACCCGTGCTCATCATGTGAGTAGATGCTAACCCGAGCTCTTCTTTAAGTTCACGACCCAGTGCTTCCTCATCAGTTTCACCAGCCTCGACAGCCCCACCGGGCAAATGCCACATACCAGGTGCAATCTTTTTGTACATGGCACGCTTACATAAAAGAACTCGATTATGAGTATCGAAAATTACAGCAGCAACGTAGCGTTTATGCATTTTAAATCCCCTCCACCTTCAACTTTTTCAACAACTCTTGAGCGTCGCGAGAAAGTGTACGTGGAAGCTCGACACGCAGTCGCACAATTAGGTCCCCTCGCTTACTGTTGCCCATAGGCACGCCCTTACCTTTAATTCGTACCAGTTCGTCAATAGATTTCAGCGGAGGGACAGAGAGCGCCTGAGGTCCATCAAGGGTCTCAATCGTGTATGCACCACCCAACAGAGCATCAGTAACCTTGATCGATAAGTCAGTAATCAGATGATACCCCTCCCGCCTAAAACGTTTATCTGGAACAACACGAACACGCACATAGAGATCTCCCGACTTGCCCCCCGCAGTTGCTTCACCCATCTGTGACAGGCGTATCGCTTGTCCGTCTTCAATACCTGATGGTACAGAGACGACGACTTCGTTTTCCTTGCGCTCGATACCACGACCCCGACACTGTGAACACGCTTTTTCTGGCACCTGCTTACGTCCATGGCAGGTAGAACACTCACGAGAGACAGAGAAAACACCGAACGGAGAGCGTTGCGACTCAGCTACTGCGCCCTTACCGCCACAGGTGTCACACGTTTTTAGTTTTGTCCCAGGCTCAGCACCATTTCCAGAACAACGACCGCAGGCAACGTCTTTGGTAAGCAACACGCGTCGCTCATGACCAAAAATTGACTCCTTAAAACTGAGTTCAATATCAACTGATATGTCCCTGCCTCGCTTCTCACGACGAGCTCGTCCTCCACCAAAGATGTCAGAAAACCCGCCAAACATGTCATCGATATTTATCTCAAACCCCTGCTGCCCACCGAAGCCTGAGAACTGCGAGAAATCGAATCCGCCAAACCCCTGCCCTCCCTGACCTGTCGAGGCGTGTCCATACATATCATACTCGGCACGTTTTTTCTCATCTGAAAGCACTGCGTATGCCTCGCTGGCCTCCTTAAATCGTTTTTCATCTCCACCTGGTTTGTCTGGGTGGTACTTGTGCGCAAGTTTATGAAATGCTTTTTTAATTTCGTCTTTCGACGCTTTTTTATCTACCCCCAGCACTGCATAAAAGTCGGCCATTAGCTCTGCGGCTCTGTGTTATCGCTTGGTGGAGTGGTTTGTTCTGTCGTTGGAATCTTTTGTACTTCGGCCAAAAGTCGCTCAGTTGCCGAACGTATGAGTACCACATCTGCCCCATCTTTTACTTTACGAACCTCCGCTAGAGCGTCTTCTATGCTTTTCTTTACCTCTCCGGACACCGTCGCCGCATGATCGGTAAGTGCTTTTTCAGCAGTGTAAATGGTTGAGTCGGCAATATTCCGCACCTCAGCAAGCTCCCGCGCGGCCTTATCTTGGTCAGCGTGCGCCTCAGCATCTGCTGTCATTCGTTCAATGTCAGCGTCAGAAAGTCCTGAGCGAGCCTCAATGCGTATTGACTGCTCCTTGTTTGTTGCCTTGTCCTTTGCCTTCACAGACAAAATACCGTTTGCGTCGACATCAAATGAGACTTCGACTTGCGGCATGCCACGCGGCGCGGGCGCGATCCCATCGAGATGGAAGCGGCCCAGGGATTTGTTGTCGTTCACCATTGCGCGCTCGCCTTGGATAACGTGTATTTCTACAGATGTCTGATTGTCTGCGGCAGTCGAAAAGGTTTGTGACTTTGAGGTTGGTATGGTGGTGTTGCGCTCAATGAGCTTTGTCGCTACACCGCCCATAGTCTCGATGCCGAGTGAGAGTGGAATGACATCAAGCAGAAGGACGTCTTTTACATCTCCCTGAAGAATGCCTCCCTGTATTGCGGCACCGATTGCCACCACTTCGTCTGGGTTCACGCCCATGTGCGGCTTTCTGCCAAAGAACTGCTCAACGGCTGCCTGAATCGCAGGCATGCGTGTCTGTCCACCGACGAGCACCACTTCATCTATATCACCCACCTTAAACGGTGACGCGTCCATCGCACGTTTTGTAATGAGCATCGCGCGGTCAACATACTCTCGCGCAAGCTCTTCAAGCTTGGAACGGCTCATTTTAATAAGTAGGTGTCGAGGACCAGAGGCGTCAGAGGTGATGAATGGAATGTTTACTTCAGTTTCGACCGCTGTAGAAAGCTCGATTTTTGCCTTCTCTGCAGCCTCATCTAGACGCTGACGTGCCAGTGGGTCAGTAAGCACGTCGATACCAGACTCCTTTTTAAATTCGCCCGCAAGCCACTCCATAATCTTTTGATCAAGGTCTTTGCCTCCGAGGTGCGCGTCTCCATCTACGGATTTAACTTCTATGACATCTGCACCAACCTCAAGGACCGAGATATCAAACGTACCACCACCGAAGTCGAAAACCGCAATTTTCTCGTCCTTCTTCTTATCAAATCCGTATGCGAGTGCTGCTGCGGTCGGTTCTGGGATAATGCGCATAACCTCGAGTCCAGCAATTCTTCCTGCATCCTTGGTAGCTTGGCGTTGTGTATCGTTAAAGTAGGCAGGCACGGTAATCACAGCCTGTGTGATAGGCTCACCAAGCTTTGCTTCCGCGTCACGCTTGAGCTTCGAAAGTATCATTGCAGACGCCTCCTCAGGGGAATACCACTTATCTCCCATCTGCACCTCAATGCCGTCGTTTGCAGACTTACGCATCTCGAATGGCACTGATTTCCTGTCCTTCTCGACCCCAGCCTCATCGAAGGTGTGACCGATAAAGCGCTTGATCTGGTAGACTGTATTCTTAGGATTGGTGACTGCCTGACGTTTAGCAATGAGTCCCGCAAGTCGCTCGTTAGTTTTGGAGAGCGCCACGACCGATGGTGTCGTTCGATTGCCTTCAGCGTTTTCTATAATGCGCGGCTCGCCGCCCTCAATGATGGCCATCGCGGAGTTCGTGGTGCCAAGATCGATACCAAGAATTTTACTCATAGTGTTGTACAGTTACTCGTGCTGGTCTGATAATGCTGTCCCCACTGCGATATCCAGATTGAAGGACAGAGTCTATTTTATTATCTTGCAACTTGTTATTTGTTGCAACTGTTGAAACTGCTTCTGCGGTATTTGGGTCAAACTCAGTGCCAGTCTCGGGCCGGTATCGTGTTATTCCGTGCTTTTCGAGAGTGCTCTCTAACTGTTTGAACACTGTCTCGTGTGCACTTGCCTCTATAGAGTCGAAGACAGGAACCAGTGACTCAATAATTCTAACTTTGGTTGTTTCTGAAAGCAAAAGTACATCATCACGTGCTCGCTTTTGTAGGTTAACGTAGTCGGCCTTTGAACGTTGCCAGCCCGCTAAATTTTCTGCAGCCTCTGCCTCTGTAGAGCGTAGCTTATCACGGAGCATCTTTAGCTTCTGCTCTGGTGTGCCAGTAGAGCCCTCACCATCTTCAGCTTCAAGAATAACGTCATCACCGCTGTTCATAGTGCACCTAGTATACGTGAAAACTATCTCTTAGACCACTGCGGAGACTTGCGGGCCTTTTTGAGACCAGGTTTCCTTCGCTCCTTGGCGCGTGGATCTCGCTTCAAAAAACCTGCCTTTTTGAGCTCGCCACGCTTTGCTCCATCACGTACCTCTATTGCGCGTGCAATGCCGTGTCGCACCGCTTCTGCCTGAGCAGCGATACCACCACCATGAACTACCACCGTAATAGAAAATACCTCTCCAGTGAGCGCAAGCGGTGCCCGCACCATACTCTGGTGCTCAGGGATAACGAAATAGTCGTTCGCATCTTTGCCGTTGACCTGCATAGACTGCTTTGTTGCTGGTGCTATACGCACGCGCGCCGATGCAGTTTTTCTTCGGCCTACGGTCTCAGTGTATGTTGCAGTCGCCATACTAGTCAGTAATTGTTAATCGTTTTAATAGTCCTGGACGAAGCTTATTGTTCGGGAGCATGCCTCGGATCGCTAGCTTAAGTCCTTCACGATACCCTTTTCGTGCAGAAAGGTGCTTGAGTGATTCGATCTTTACCTTTGAACCTTGGTGCCCAGAAAAGCGCTTATATACCGTCTCTGATTTCTTAGCCTCAGTGAGCATGAGCTTACCCGCATTTTCAATTAATACGCGCACCTCAGGCGACTTGTGCTTAACAAAGTCTGCACGGTTTTTCCCACGTAGTAGAGAAGCCGCCTCAGTCGCAACCCGTCCCAGCCTCTTACCCTTTGCATCTATGGTGTAGGTAGTCATACTTATACGAATTCAATAAGTGCTGTTTTACGAGCATCTGCTGACTTTTTAAATACCTTAGTCACTCGCGTATACCCACCCTTTCTGTCCTGATAGCGCGGAGAGAGTGTATCGAGTATCTTTTTTGCAACACGCTCACGTCCCTGTACCGATGCAATAATGACACGTCGCGCTGCAAGCGTGTTCTGTTTACCTTTTGTAATGAGTGGCTCTAGTACCTTTCTCAACTCTTTAGCCTTAGCTTCAGTGGTGACAATTTTCTCCTTAAGTACCAACGCCTCTACAAGGGACGAGAGCAACGCCTTACGCACTGAGCGCTTACGATTAAATTTTCGCTGTGTGCTGTGGTGTCGCATACTACTCTTCTTTTTTTAGACCGAGCTCCAACTGCTTGAGCGCTGAACGAATTTCATCAACTGCCTTTTCTCCGACTCCTTCAATTGACAAAAGGTCAGTGCCTGTCTTTCGCACCAAACCACCAACGGTGCGAATAGATGCACTGGTCAGTGCATTTGCAGTGCGGGTCGAGAGTTCAAGCTCCTCTATCCTTGTTTTCATAACATCCTCTTGAGACTCCTGACTCATTGGTGTTTCTGCACTCTCGAGTGCTGGTTCATCTTCTTTAAAGCCAACAATAGCCTTGAGCTGTTGGATCATGATCCCGATTGAGCGTTCAAGTGCCTCCCGAGGGGTGAGCGTACCGTCAGTCTCGAGACTCACGCGCAGGCGATTAAAGTTTGTCTTGTCACCAACGCGCATGTTCTCTACTTCGTAGTGGGCGCGACGAATGGGGGTAAAAATGGCATCAAGCACGATGGCTCCGATTTCAGCGCGTTCTTTTTGGAGAACCTCCTTAGGAACATATCCAAGTCCAGTGTCTACAGAGAGCTCCATCTCTATCTTTGTGTTCTTGTCAGTAATTTCGCAGAGGTGGAGGTCAGCGTTAAGGATTTCAACCTGCCCAGGAACCTCTATGTCACCCGCGGTGACCGGACCAACTCCCTTTTTAGTAAGGGTAAGTGTGTGTGGCTGGCCGTCCACGATGCGAATACGAACTTTCTTTAGGTTTAGGATTATGGCTACCACGTCTTCTTTGACACCACTCATCGTTGAAAACTCGTGATTAACTCCGTCAATCTTCACCGCTGTAATTGCAGCTCCGGGAATAGACGAGAGCACAATTCGTCTGAGTGAGTTACCAATCGTATGCCCGTATCCTGGATAAAACCCGTCAATTTCATATACACCAGAATTCCCTTCTTCAGAGATCACTCGTGGTTTTGACGGTAACACTATTGAGTAGTCCATAACGCAATCGAATTTACTTTAAATAAATAAATTTTAACGGGTGTAATATTCAAACACCGCGCCAAAATCAACAATAGAGTCGCGCTCACCCCAAGACGGTAACGCGCGTAACGTAGCAGACTTCTGATCAACATCAAAGGCAACCCAAGTTGGAAGTGAGCGCTCCTTAAGCTTCTCAGAAAGTCCTTCAAACAAGGCGCTCGACTTTGATGCTTCACGAATTGCCACAACATCATTTACGGAAAGCTGATAGGACGGTACGGTGACACGCTTGCCGTTTATGGTTGCATGTCCGTGCGCTGCCATCTGACGCGCTGCGCGTCGAGTCGCGACGAGTCCAGTGCGGAATAGGAACGAATCAAGTCGTGTTTCGAGTTTTGCAAACAATACCTGTGATGGATTCTCACCAGAGGCAAGTGCGTCCATAACGTATTTCGCAAATTGCTTCTCAGTCAGTGAATAGATCAGGCGAAGCTTCTGCTTCTCTATAAGCTGACGCTTAAAGTCGCTGCCCGCACGCTTTCCACCCCTTTGCTTTTTCTCACCTTGCTGTTGTGCGCGTGCCGCAAAAGACTTCGTCTGACACTTCTCAAAAACGTTAGAGCCAAGTCGCTTACAGATTTTATATTTTGGACCAATGAGCATATATGTGTATTAGACGCGACGTGGTTTAGGTGGGCGTGGGCCGTTGTGTGGGACTGGAGTGACGTCATGTATTGAAAGTATTTGAATTCCCTTTCCTGAAAATGCACGAAGGGCAGACTCGCGACCAGCACCCACACCCTTTATGTAGACATCAGCCTCCTTAACTCCAACAACAGATGCCTTTTCGCCAATAACTTCACCAACTTTTGCAGCCGCAAATGGTGTTGCCTTTCTGTTGCCAGAAAAGCCCAGTGCACCTGCGGAGCTCCACATAACTGTCGCTCCACTTTCGTCAGTGAGTGTCAGCTTTGTATTATTAAACGTTGACTCAACGTGCAGGATTGCCTTTTCAATTTTGCGCTTTGCAATTTTAGAAAGCGCTCGCTCGCGTTTTCCCGAGTCGACACCACTGCCCTGCATTCTGTTTACGCGTTTTTTTCCCATAGGTTTAGGTCTTTTCTAGCTTACGTCGTCCGGAACCCATAGTCTTACGCACATTGCCGCGTACAGTTCGAGAATTAGTTTTTGTGCGCTGACCACGAGTCGGGAGTCCCTTCATGTGGCGTACACCACGGTACGCTTTGATATCCTTGAGGCGCTTCACGTTCGATGACACTTCTCTGCGGAGATCCCCTTCGATCGTAAACTGCTCAACAATAGTACGAATTTTATTTTCTTCGTCCGCCGTCATGTCTTTGGCAAGCTTCACTGGATCAACTTTTGCATCGACACAAATCTGGATAGCGCGCGGTCGCCCAATGCCGTACACCGCAGTGAGTGCGAAAGAAATCTGCTTTTTATCAGGAAGTGTAATGCCAGCGATACGCATAGTTAGCCTTGTCGTGCCTTACGGCGGGGGTTTCGTTTATTGATACGGTACACACGGCCACGTCGGCGGACAATGATGTCCCCCGCTTGTTGCTTTTTTACTGAAGCGCGTACTTTCATGTGTGTGCCTAGAGTCGTCGCACGATGCGTGCGCGACCACCGTATGGGTCAAGGATGAGGGTTACTTTATCACCCACGAGGACACGTATACGGTGAAGACGCATCTTCCCCGCCAGGTACGAGAGTACCTCAGTGCCACCCTCAAGCTCAACGCGAAAGAGTGCGTTCGGAAGCGCTTCGATAACGACGCCACTTACCTCCTCGCTCTCTGCTTTCGTGTTTCCCATGCCGTTAGTCCGATCTGGGCTTAGAGATAATACCAGACACTAGCGGACATGGTCAAGCGCCCCCATTATTTCGACCATAATACGCTCGGGGTTTTTAGGGAGTGAAGATACCCAGAATGGCCTAATCTGCAAAACTGGAGCCCCTACGATACCGTTGTATTTCGACCTCACGGCCTCAGCCTCTCCCTTTCCGGTACCAGCAATGTCAGCTGCAAAAGCCTTTTCATTAAAAGTCGTTCTGAGGTGTGCAATGCCAGAGAGTGTGAACGTAATGGTTCCACCTGCCTCGAGCTCTCCAGCTGAAATCTCAGCATATTGGAGCTCTGATGGATTAAGGATCTCGAGTGGCGAGTCTGAGGAGATATTAGCAACAGTGCTGAGTGAGAGCGCAAGGCTTTCACTAGGAAATGCTGGTGCTAGCGCAGTTCCTACTACAGTTATTGTGGCGTTTTTATCAGCAGCAGTGTCGGGCTTTTCAACATAGTAAAGCGCTAGGGAATCCTCAAGCAGGATTGCTCCAGGAGGCACCGCAATTCCGACTTTCTCTCGCAGCTCTCGATCAAGCTCTGCCTTTATCTCGGCGACAGCCTGGTCACGCACTGACTTTTCGACTGTTGCGCGCTTCCCTACAAAGCCGCCCGAAAGCGGACCCTTGGTAGTCGCAGTGATTAGATCATACTGACTTGATCCCTTGAGCCCAGGTAATTTAAAAGTAGCAGTGTTAACGTTGTGGCTTTCGCCTGGCTGATCAGCGTATACGACTGCTTCAATGACGCCAGGTATCTTTTCACCACCACGCACGGTGTACCCAGGGACCGTAATAGGCGCATGAATGCGATAGATTTTTCCATCAGATGACTCGAAACGAGTGTTTGTAATGAGTCGCTGTGTCTTAGCCGAGTGAAGATTGGATACTACAATCGTACCCGAGGCTCTATCAGATGCATCTATGGTTCCTGTTGCCGGAACAGTTCTCGAAACCTCAGCCGATACCTTGAGCGGGGTGTAGGGTAAACTATCGGTTCCAGCCGAGTAGGTACTCGACACATCTACCTTCCATTCTGCAAGCGTAATAGAGACGCGTGCGCTATGAAAGACCGTGCTCATGAGTCCAATGACCAGCGCCGCAACGGCGAGTCCACCAATAGCAATGAAAATGAAAGTGTTGTTTTTTGATGGCTCTGAGGGCATGTCTATGTGTATGTGTTGCGGGCTCTGTGGCGGTGGTGAGGGCGGAGATTCACTAGTTCTTGAAAGTGGCGGGCGTATAGGTTTGTTACGCACCGGAGGGATGATGTCTTGAATACTTCTGCCATTCATTGCACGGAGTATAGCACGGGTGGGACTAACTCCTTTTTACTTTGCTGTGCGTCCTGCATGTGGAAAAAGAGCGAATCAAGGACAAGCGAGGAATCGAATAAACCATCAGTGCCATACGTGACCATGCCAAGAAAATAACTATGATCTACCACGGTCGGCACTGGCCGCTGCCCTCTCGACTCTGCCCCAGAAATAACTTGCGTAAACCATGCTAATTCATCTCGCTCGCCCGTGACAAAAACACGATGTGAAAGCGGTACACTATTACCTGCCTCATTTAAGACTGCGAGGTACTGCTTTTGCCACTCAGCGCTTGCTGTAGTGAGAGCCGCAGACGTGACCTGCATCTCCTTTTGTGTCAGTTCTGCACGAGCAAAGAGAGCGAGCCTCGACTGCGCGTCTGCAAGCGTCGAGTCCTTATTTCCACCGATGCTACGTGCAATAGTTCTCGAGCCTATGGGTAAAGACCCCACGTATGCTATACGCTGATGAGAAAGCACTACCACATCTGTAACCTCGCCACCAACGTCAATAATAGTCGCGTGCTCTTCATCAGAAAGCCTCAGCAGTGTTTCCGCGTACGCAAGAGGGGTTGTATGTATAGAAATCTTTGCCTTTGCGAGCGAGACGCGAATAACGTCACGCAACATATCGATGAACGTCTGATCAGTAAATGACTCGTAAAATGTCACTGCAAGTGTTGAGCCATGCACGGCGCTCAAGAGTCGAGTCCGATAGCCATTTACCTCAACGGTTATGGGAAGTGCCTCAAGCGTCGTGTGTCCTGCGCTTGGTGGGTTTTTAGCTCTAAAGTCACTGACTAGTGAGCGAATCGAGCTCTGGCTTACCTTTACTGGCTTTTCCGACTTTGTATTGAGTCGCTTAACTGTCGCTGCAAACCACGGAGAAGCTAAAACGATAGCAACGCTTGTTAGTCCTGGGTATTGTCTCGCGTATTGTGGGATAAGTCTCGCGAGCGCTTCCTTTACTTGTATGAGCAACGCGCCGGGCTCACGAACAAGGCCAGTACCGATCGGAACTCGCATGACTGACGAGAGTTGTGGCTTATCAAAAAAATCGAGTACGCACGCACCTACTGATGACGAATCAATATCAAGAATGAGTATAGGCTGTTGCACTACTCTAGTGTAGCGCAAGAAATAAAGTGGACGCATTACTTCCCCTACCCCTCAGTGAAATATGTATAGAGAGCAAAAATCAAAATAAACATCACAGCCATAGTACCTGCGGCCGCACCCCTTTCTTTTTCATCTCTTTTCATACGCGTAGATTTATTCTAAGACTGCCTTAATCCTACGAACACCCGCAGAAGACGCCTCTTCTTTAACAATTTTGAAGGTGCCTTTTATGAGACCAGTGTTTTCGACATGAGGTCCGCCACAGAGCTCACGGCTATAGACAGTGCCGTCTGACGCCTTAACTTGGTACACATTGACCACGTCAGGGTACTTTTCCCAAAAACTACCTTCTACGCCTTGCGCCTTCGCTTCATCCTTCGGCATTTGCACTATTTCAACTGCAGCGCCCTTCCCTATTGCTTCGTTTACGTACGCTTCTACTTTGTCTAAGACATCGCGCGGAACTTTCTCTGGGTGAGTAAAATCAAAACGCGAACGCTCGGCGGTGATGTTTGACCCAGCTTGATGAACATGATCGCCTAAGTACTTTCGGAGTCCCGCGAGCATCAGATGTGTCGAGGTGTGGAGCATAGTTGTCGTCTCCCCAGTGTCAGCCAATCCTCCTTTAAACTTTTGTTCCGCACCGGCGCGAGAGAGCGCTTGGTGCTCCTCCATCTTCTGTTTAAATCCTGCCATGTCTATTACTCGCCCCTGCTCTTTAGCGAGTTCCTCGGTCATCTCTATTGGGAAACCGTAGGTGGTAAATAAGATAAAAGGATCAGTGCCACGCTCAAACTCTTTAAGTCCGTCCTTGAGTGTTTTTCTAAAGCGTTGTTCTTCTTCTTTAATAACAGAAACAATATGGTCGCGCTTTTCAAGAACGCGTAGGTACCATCCTTTGTATGGTTCGACGACGGTATCAACTAAATCAGCAAGTTCGACTGTCTGTGCGGAGATACGGTCAGCGTGCTGAATTGCGCGGCGGATAAGGCGGCGCAAAATGTACCCCTGCTCAGTATTGGACGGCAGAACTCCGTCACCTATCATAAACACTGCGCCACGGATGTGGTCTGCAACAATGCGGAACGAGCGAGTTAATAGTCCGTGTTCGTAGACGGCATCTGTTTTTTTCTGAAGTGCATCAATCGTTGCCCACAGTGTGTCGATTTTAAAGATGTCTGGTGTGTCAAGGTGCGCAGCGGTAAGGCGCTCCACCCCACCTCCAAAGTCGACATTAGCCCGAGGTAATTCTTTAAACGAACCATCCTCCTGCTTCACGTACATCATAAAAACGTTGTTTCCAATCTCCATAAACCGACCACAATCGCAGTTTGGATGGCACACTTCTCCAAATGCTGGATCATGCGCTGTACCGAAATCAAAAAACATTTCTGAGTCTGGGCCACCTGGCTCGCCCGCAGGCATGTTGTCAGGCACGCCGGCCCTACTCCACCAGTTTTTCTTTGCAGGGTAAAAGAGTATATGACTCGGGTCTATACCATGCATCTGCCACTCTCGTGCTGAGATTTCATCCTTCTTTATTCCGAGCCTCTCGTCACCTTCAAAGCATGTTACCCAGAGTCTATCCTTATTGATTCCTAATTCTTGAGTTAAGAACTGATACATCCACGCTATCTGGTCCTTCTTAAAGTAGTCACCGAATGACCAGTTACCAAGCATTTCAAACGTTGAGGTGTGTCGATTGTCGCCCACTTCTTCAATATCTCCAGCACGAAACGCAAGTTGCGTATTAACCACCCTTGTACCCTTCGGGTGTGGCTGGCCTAGAAAGTATGGAAGGAGTGGCTGCATGCCAGAACCAACAAATAGCGTCGTCGGATCGTTCTCGGGCACGAGCGGCACACCCGGGATCACCTCATGGCCGCGGGCCTTAAAAAAATCTATGTATTTTTGCCGTACCTCGTTAACGGTCATCTATCTAC
>CAYTKJ010000001.1:48029-62007 GCA_964438675.1 uncultured Candidatus Saccharibacteria bacterium | reverse complement strand
TCAGTTGGTTAGAGCACGGAGCTTATACCTCCGCGGTCCTTGGTTCGAGTCCAAGCAGGCGCACATAGCATTTACGCTCTTGAGCGAACGCTGGCTGTGTCAGAGATATACCTCTACCTCGTATTAAGTCCTACCACGAGTCCAAGCACGCCCACTAAAATCAATTTTACTGCTCTTTAGTGAATGCGGGCTCATCTGGGATGAGCAGGTGCACCCGGTCATCTTGGGTGGTTCGATACTCGCGCATAGTCGTACCATCAGGAAGTCTGAAGGTAATCAACACCAGGTCGCGAGCGAGGCGCTCGCGATGCTCCGCCATCTGACTTCCGGTTGCGGTACCTTTTTTCTCTATTGCGGTGGCAATAGCTAGTAGGTCGTCTTTCCGTCCAGAGAGAAGTGCACGCGCTCTAGCGACTGCAGTGCCATGGTCGCCCCCGTGCATTTCCACTGTGTACATATCATGTCCGGTTCCGTCGCATCCCATAGCTTCTGCTGCCGCAGCTACCGTGGTGTCATATTGTGCGAGCGAGGTGTACCCGCCGTACCCTGGACCGGGAATATTTGTTGCCTCATGAACGGTAATATCGAGGAGTACAGCGGCCAGCACATGGCAGGCCTCGTGATAGGCAGTGTCGTCACTAGTTTCTATGATCGCACCGCTGGCGCGCGCAACGGATACATCTGCACCCCTAACGGACGACGTCCGCCACCCCTCGTCGTGACCTATGCGCACCGCTTCGAGACCCATGGTAGTAGTACTAGTGAACCCACCTGCTAGTTTCACTCAAAATGTAAGTCCTTTAGAGTACGAAGGGCCTGCGTTTTTAGATCACGGTGCGCCCTGAGTTCTGGATCCTTTACAACAAGCGCAAATGCCTCAGTGCGGGCCGCTTCAACGAGTTTGATATTTTTGAGTGCTTCCATGCCGATGTCGGAGAGTCCTGACTGTTGTCTCCCAAACAACTCCCCTGCGCCACGGATACTGAGGTCGTGCTCGGCAAGCTCAAACCCATTTTTTGCTTTCAGTATTGCTTTAAGTCGTGCGTTTCCCTGTGACACTGCTTTATCTACCATTAAAAAACAGTATGGTTGATATGATGAGCGCATGACACGACCGCGGAGCTGGTGCAGCTGGGCCAAGCCAAAGCGTTCCGCACCCTCAATTAAAATAATTGTTGCGTTCGGCACGTTCACACCCACTTCAACCACCGAGGTTGAAACCAGTATCTGTACGTCACCATTTTCAAATCGTCCCATTACATCCTCTTTCTCCTTCGGGCTCATCTTGCTGTGCATTTTTTCTATCGTGAACTCTGGAAATATTTTCTGAAGACTCTTTAGTTCTGCTGCGACCGAGCGTGACTGGAGCGCAAGTTGCTTAGATGGGTCGGGCTCGTCTATGCGCGGACAGATAACATACGCTTGCCGTCCCTCACGCAACAACTCGCGTACTTTTTTATACGCGTCCGCCCGCTCCTTAGGTCCCGCAATCTCCGTTTTTATTTCTTTTCGTCCCGCTGGCATCTCATCGAGCGCAGTAAGGTCAAGGTCGCCGTAGAGGGTGAGCGCCAGAGTGCGCGGGATGGGCGTTGCGGTCATAGACAAGAGATGTGGTGTTACACCGTTTTTTGCAGCCAGTGCTTTTCGTTGAAAGGTTCCGAATCGGTGTTGTTCGTCGATAATGACGTATGCGAGATGTTTAAACGCTACTGTTTTTTGTATGAGTGCGTGTGTGCCTATAAGGATTGGGATTTCACCGTTCGCCGCCCATTTGAGCAGTTGTGCGCGAGAAATATCTGTCGCACCGTTCGGATGTACTTTCGACGGATATTTGTAGCATCCTGACGAGGTGATGAGTCCTATCTGTATTGGAAGCTTTTTAAAAAACGATGTAAAGGTGGCAAAGTGCTGCTTGGCCAAAATTTCTGTGGGGCACATGTAGGCGACCTGGAGGTTGCCAAAATTTTTTCCGGGCACGGGGCGTGAGGTGGCGACGGCGTAGGCGGTCGCTGCTGCGACCGCCGTCTTACCTGAGCCGACGTCGCCCTCGAGAAGGCGCGCCATGGGGTACGGTTCTAAAAAGTTTGCCAAGACATCTGCGATGGCACGCTTCTGCCCCGTGGTCGGCGTAAAGGGGAAGGTGTCGATAAACTTTTGCACCCGCGCCTCGTCCGCGTCGACGGGAAGTGCGCGTTTTTCTTTATTTCGCTCGCGCTCGATCCCTCGCGCAAGCTGTATTAAGAACACTTCTTCAAACGCAAAACGCTTTTTTGCCGCCTCGGCTTCCTTCTCGTTCTTTGGTTGGTGTGCCCAGACTATCGCCGTTTCCAGCGAGGGTAGGTGGTATTTTTTTATGATTTCTGGTGGCACTAAGTCTACTAACTGCTCATGTACTTTTGCATCGAGCGCACGTTTTGTTGCGTGATAAAACCAGAGCGACGTAATGCCCGCAGTTTCAGGATAGACCGGTTGCATGCCACCTTCGACATGTTCTAGAACAGGCAAGCCCGCAGTTTTTTCTACGACTGGGTTCGCGATGTACTTTTTACCTTTTGATACAGAGAGTGGGCCGCGTAGGCGCACTAACTCATTGACTGGCACCATTTTTGCTAAGTACGGTTGGTGGAACCACACGACGCGCACCGTGCCCGTCCCGTCGTCGAAGGTACCTTCAGCCATAGGCACCTTCGTTCTAAACGAGCGCTTCATCTCAAGCTTAGTAAACTGGCCGTAGAGCGTCACGTCGCCCGGTGTGTGGAGCTGCGCGACTTGCCAGACGTCTGCGCTCGACTCGTAGCGATGGGGGATGTGGTAGAGGAGGTCGCGCACCGTTTCTACCCCAAGTCGTTTTAATGACTCTTTGTGCTGTGATGAAAGCCGCAAGAGTTCAGTAATAGGTGAGAATGGACTCATGTATACAGATAGTATATAGTGCGCGCGTATGGGGTATGAAGGAACACAACCTGAGTTACGTGTCAATCCTACCAAAGATTGGTTTCTTAAGGACGGAAAGCTTCCCGAATTTCATAACGAGGTCGAGGCAAAGATAATGGATGCTCGTATAGAGGACTATCGTCACGGCTTGGACGCTAGAGGTATGAAGCGGTTAGATCCAGTCACGCTCTTTACGATTTGGTACGACAAGGGGCCTGCGTTGCCGAGTGGAGTGTCGGCACGCGTCCGTATTGCACGCACGGAATCTGGCAAGGAGCAATACTTTGCGGCGATCAAAATAAAGCCGAAGGATCGTGCGGTTTCAAAAAGCGAACTGACGTCATTGCGCTACGAGTGTGAGTGGGAGACGAACAATCTTGCAACTGCGCAGGCAGAACTCGCGCTCGCTGTGCGTCACCTGTATCCGGGGCACACGCTCTCATTTGATCTAGGAACCACTATGACGAAGCGTCGTGTTACGTACGTGTCTACTGAGTCAGATAACGCGTGTGCGCAGGTGCGCTTTGATTTTGATGAGATTATCGAGTACGGAGATATACCACTCAATCCTATCGCTATTCTCGAGATTGAGTCGTTCGACGAGAGCTCCATACTCAAGTGTGCAGAGGATGTCGGCATATCTCGCGACAAGCTCGCACTTCGAGGGTCAACGCATGAAAGAATTAGCGCACAGTTATTGAGCAAAGTATTTCGTGAATCAGGACTGTAAGTTCACACTTCACCATTTTCGCCACGGTGGATGTTCTGATGCTTTGTACGGTTGTAAATCTGGGTGGGGAGCTGGTTTCTCAATTGGTGGCTCCAGCTGAGGTGGTTTTTGTAATTCTCGAGGAGCTGGGGCGCGAGGTGGGCCTTTGTAATTACCCCGTCTCGGTGGTTTATATTTTTCCGACATCGTGTGTATCCTACCGACCCGAATACATTTTGTCGAGTCAGCCCCATTTCGGCTCTAAATTCGGCTCTAAAATCCGATTTCCAATTTTGGCGGAGAGGGAGGGATTCGAACCCTCGGTCCGGTTTTACCCGGACAACACATTAGCAACGTGCCGCTTTCGACCGCTCAGCCACCTCTCCGTGTCGAACCATCGAAGAATACCACAAGGGATTTTATGAAGCATCTGTGTCGTATACTAGACACATGGAAGGGTACCTCCAGTACGCAGTGTGGCTAAAGCCCTCATGGGCGCCACCGTCGTGGCTCTTCGGTCCTGTTTGGACTGTGCTCTATGTGTTTATAGCACTGTCGTTCGGTTATATTTTCTACCGCTACTTTACGGGGACTATCCCGTGGTGGGTAGCGCTCCCATTTGCGCTCAATCTTGTTTTTAATTTTGCATTTACTCCACTCCAGTTCGGACTCGAGAGCCTGTGGCTCTCATCTTTTGACATCCTCCTCGTCCTCGCGACTCTCGTGTGGGCGATGTACGTGGCGTACTACTTCGCGCCGTGGGTCACCTATATAAACATCCCATACCTCCTCTGGGTCTCCTTCGCTACCATCCTCCAGCTCACCATTCTCACGCTGAACCACTAGTACGTTTTTTGTTTTGGAGCTCAGGCTGTTATAGTAGTAATGTGAAAAACCTCTACGAGAAGATTTTGAATGTTGTTATGGCGAAGAAACTGATTGCGGCAGGTGTCGTGGTGGCGCTCATTATTATTGGGGGCAGTCTCTGGTCATCGAACGGGGGTAAGTACGAGACACTTACGATTTCAAAGGGTGAATTCGTGCAGACGGTGTCGGTCTCGGGCAAGGTCGAGGCAGAAAATGAAGTAGATCTTGGTTTTTCGCAAAGCGGACGCATTGCTCGCGTGTATGTTAAGGAGGGCGCGCCTGTGTATCCGGGCACACTGCTAGCAGAGATAGAAAATGGTGACCTGTACGCAACGCTTCTTCAAAGAGAAGCTGTACTTGATAGAGAAATGGCAGATCTCGACGCATTGATGCTCGGCACGCGCCCCGAGGAAGTAGCTGTTTTTGAATCGTCGGTCTCGAGTGCACAGGCATCGCTTACTGCCGCAAACCAGGCTGTGGTCGACGCTATCCTCTCTGCGTACTCGACCGCAGACGGCGCGATACATGCGACCGTTGACCAGTTTATGTCGAATCCAAACACGGCGACTCCACAGATTACCTTTTTTATAGGAGACACGGCACTCAAGACTAGTGTTGAATCTGGCCGTTCAGGTATGGAGAAAATCTTGAAAGACTGGCAAGGACGAAACATTGGACTTGTTGCGCAGGGAGATTTAGGACGTGCCGCAACAGATGCGCAAGTGTCGCTCCAGCAGGTTGCGACCTACTTAGGTACCGTCGGTTCTGCGCTCGCCGCCTCTATTCCGTCTTCAGCGCTCACACAAACAACGCTCGATGGTTATAAGACGAGCGTGGCGACAGCGCGCTCGAGCATAAACACAGTGACGTCTACACTCACTACTGCAGTGAAGGCCCAAACAGCAGCACAAACCGCACTCGTTACTGCTGAGCGTGACCTGACACTCCGTCGCGCCGGCGCGACGCAAGAAGCAGTGCGAGCACAAGAGGCAACGGTTAAGGGGGCAGAGGCAGATGTGTTGAGTGCGACAGCACAATTACAAAAGACACAGATACGTGCACCATTTGCCGGTACGGTTACGAAGATAGACGCAAAGATAGGAAAGAGTGTTTCGCCCGCAGAGCCGCAAGTGTCAGTCATAGGCTCGGGCGTATATCAGATTGAAACATTTGTCCCTGAAATTAATGTCGCGCTCCTTCAGTCAGGTAACCCAGCAACGGTTACGTTTGACTCGTATGGACCTGACGTAACATTCATTGCGCACGTGCTGAGTGTTGATCTGGGCGAGACTGAGCGCGATGGGGTATCGACGTATCGCACCGTTCTTGTCTTTAAAGATGCAGATCCGAGAATCAGGAGCGGTATGACCGCGAATGCGGTGATCGTTGCAGATCGTCGCGAAGGCGTTATTGCTATTCCGCAGCGAATCGTCCGCAACGTCGGTACGATACAGGTAGTGTCAGTGCAAGAAGGTGAGGAGACGATTGACCGCACCGTTACCACTGGTGCCGTTTCATCACTCGGGACTATCGAAATACTTTCTGGTCTCTCAGTCGGCGACGTTATTGTGATCGACTAGCATGTTTTCTTGGCTTAATATCCGGATCGGCCTTTTCCTTGCCGTACGGCAGCTCCGTCGCGCGAGCATTTGGACTACCGGGCTCATTATTTTTGTAATGGTGCTCACGTTCCTTAACCTCGTCGTCGTGTCAGGCATTTTGGTAGGACTCATACAAGGCTCTATTGACCAGTTTCGTGCACAGTCAACTGGAGACGTAATCATTTCCAATCTCGATGACAAAAAGTATATCGAAAATAGTCCCAACCTCATTTCACTTGTGGGCACAGTCCCTGACATAGCTGCATTTACGGCGCGGTACGTCGAGAGTGGTACAGTCGAGGCAAACTATCGCACGCGTCAGGACGGTGAAAAACCAAACATTGCGGCAACACAAATCACCGGTATTAATCCGTTAGATGAAAACGCAGTCACAAACCTATCGTCATATGTGGTCGAAGGTACCTATCTTGCACCGAACGATTACGATCAAATTTTGATGGGTGCGTACAACCTACGTCAGTACTTTCCAGTCGAGAGTCCCGGGCTCGTCGTCCTAGATAATGTCGGGGTCGGCACTAAGGTTCGCGTGAACGTAAGCGGAGTCGTCCGTGAGGTAACCGTGAAGGGGATTATAAAAACGAAGGTCGACGAAGTGAGTCGCAATATTTTCTTTGTCGATTCGCAATATCGCAGTATGATTGGGCGCTCAGATGGAAATGTCGACCAGGTTGCGATAAGGCTCGATCGGGGCGCCGATCCGAACACGGTGCGAGACACGCTCATACGCTCTGGTGCTGATCGGTTTGCGAAAGTCCAAACGTTTGAAGATGCACAGCCCAAGTTCCTGAAAGACATTATCGCCACGTTTTCGACCTTGGGTGCTGCATTTTCATCCATCGGACTGGTCGTTGCCTCCATCACGATTTTTATTGTGGTGTTTATTAACGCAATCACGCGGCGTAAGTTTATTGGCATTTTAAAAGGTATTGGTATTTCGGGCGCGGCGATTCAGTACTCATATGTGTTTCAATCTATTTTCTATGCGATTATTGGTTCTTCTATCGGGCTCTTGTTGGTGTACGGCTTTTTAGTGCCATACTTCACCGCAAGCCCAATCGATTTCCCATTCTCTGACGGCATTCTCGTTGCTGAGTATGGGGAGACGATGTTCCGCGTACTCCTTCTCGTTGTTTCTAATGTCGTTGCTGGGTTTATCCCAGCTTGGATGATTGTGCGACGTAATACGCTCGACTCTATATTAGGTAGGAACTAACTATGATTACTGTCACTAACCTAGAAAAGACATTTATAAGCGGCACCGTCGAGACGAGGGTACTCAAGGGTATCGACATAGTGGTGGGGCAAGGTGAGTTTATTGCCATCATGGGTCGCTCGGGTGCAGGTAAGTCTACGTTCATGTACCAAATGTCACTCCTTGATGATCCAAGCGGTGGAACTATCGTCATAGACGGTGAGCCGACGGAGCGGATGACAGCATACGAAAAATCTCAGATCCGCCTTTTGAAGTTCGGTTATGTGTTCCAGGACTACGCGCTCATGCCTGACCTTACTGCCCTCGAGAATGTCGCGCTCCCTTTGATGATGCAGGGATATACTACGCGCGAGTCAAATGAAATCGCAAAAAAGTCGTTGGACCGCATGGGGCTCGGAAAGCGCCTCGGAAATACTCCCGCACAGCTCTCTGGTGGTGAGCAGCAGCGCGTGTCTATTGCGCGCGCCGTCGCTCACGATCCTAAGGTACTGTTTGCGGACGAGCCGACCGCAAACCTCGACAACCAGTCGTCTGAGACGGTGATGAATATATTTCTTGAACTACACAAGGCAGGACAGACCATCATTATGGTGACACACGAGGAAGAGTATGCACGCAGAGCTGGTCGCTTGGTTGTTATAGATGATGGTAAGATTTTGAAAGAAGAGTATTTAAATGGGCACACGCCAGAGTCTGGCATGCTTGAAACGTGGACTCGGTAGTTAGTGTGCTACGGCGAGAGCAATCACGCCTTGAGCGCCTGCATCGAGGAGTGCTCGTCTTGCGTCAGTAAGTGTGGCGCCGCTTTCTACCACATCATCGAGCAGAATGATGTAAGCGCCGTGGGCGCTGGACGCGGCGCGGAACGCGCCGCGTATGTTTGTGTGCCTCAGCGTGCGTGGGACACGGACCTGCGACACACGATCATCGCGCACAAGCAGTGACTCGTCGAGGCGTATGTCAGGTGTGCGTGCGGCTACGGCACGCGCATAGAGTTCCGCCTGCGCATATCCACGCTCTCGTAGTCGCTGAGGAGAAGTGGGGATGGGCACAAGTAGCACATGGTGCCACCCTTCGAACTGCATTTTTTGTGTAAGGAGTTCAGTCAGGTGGTCAGTGATATATGGAGCGACTTTTTCAGCAACATCCTTCTCACCGTGGTACTTCACAGCTTGTATAAGTGCACGCACGCGCTCGTCACGGTACGGGAGGAGCGCGAGTATCCACTGAGCCTTCGGAAGTATCGTAGGAGTCACGAGCGACGCGATGTCTCTTGTGTCAGTCCGCACTGCACGCTCAGCGCGCGGATGTCTCGGCAAAACAGCGCTCAAGATGGCCAATAATACGCGGCGCCACATGCTATACTCATCACATACTACTATGGACTTGTCGATAGGCGGGATTAAGAGCTACCTAAAAAATTTATCGAACCAACTCTCAGACAAAGATGGTGAGAGTGCGGTCGGTATTGACATAGGTACTTCAACTATAAAAATTGTGCAGTTGAGAGAGCGACACGGTTCCGCCATTCTTGAGACCTATGGTGAAATTGCACTTGGTCCCTATGCGCAGGCGCAGGTGGGGCAGGCAACCGCGCCACCAGCAGAAAAAATACAAGAAGCGCTCACCGATCTTATTCGTGAAGCAAACGTAACCGCAAAGATCGGTGGCGCGTCGGTGCCACTTGCGTCTTCACTGATTACGCTCCTCCAGCTCCCAACCAGAAATCATGAGGATCTAAAAACCATGGTGCCACTTGAGGCACGCAAGTATATTCCGGTACCCGTATCAGAAGTTGCGCTTGATTGGTTTGTCATTCCTGAAGAGGAAGTAAAGTTTTTGGGTCAGCAAGGTGCTGCGCGTCCAGCGAATGCAACCGACATTCTGATGGTTGCGATTCACCGACAGACGCTCACACGTCTCGAGTCAATCCTTAAAGGCGCAGGTATTGTGCCAAAGTTTTTTGAGATTGAGCCATTTTCATTCTCGCGCGCATCTTACGAACACGGTACGGCACCGACCATGATGATAGATCTTGGTGCGTCGTCGACTCGAGCATACATTGTAGAGTTTGGTATTATTGCAGTCTCACACACTATAAACCGTGGCGGTCAGGACATCACGCTTGCGCTCGCAAAGTCGAAGAGTATTCCTTTTAACGAAGCCGAGGCTCTGAAGCGCACGCAGGGTATTGGGGAAGAAGAGAGTGGTCGTAACGCTATCGAGTTTATTTTCTCAGAGGCACGCCGCATACTTTTAACGTATCAGCGCAAGGTAGGTAAGGCAGTGTCAAAAGTGGTGCTTGTTGGCGGCGGTGCACAGATGAAAGACATTTCAAACAGTACGCGGCAGTATTTTGATGCACCGGTTGTACTAGGACAGCCATTCGAGCGCGTTCAGGCACCTGCGTTTATTGCTGACGTGCTCAAAGAGGCAGGACCCTCGTTTGCCTCTGCTGTTGGGCTCGCACTCCGCGCACTCGAGCACTAATTCCACACGTTCAGTCCAAACGTTGTAGTATGCACTTGTTGCGGTGATACACTTTGTGTATGCCAGACCGTGTGACCACGTCGTTTATTCCAAAGGAGTCTTTGATGCAGGATCGCTCACCGCGACCGGCGCGGAGAAGTCCGTTCGTATTTTTAAACGTTATCGGTGCAGGTATTTTGGTCGCCACCGTACTTGCGTCTGCGGGAGTATTTGGCCTTAAGACCTATACCGAACAAAGCATCGCATCTAAGCGAGTGTCACTTGACCGACAGCGCGCCGCATTTGAGCCAGCCACGATCGAAGAGCTCCTTCGTCTCGATAAGCGACTTATATCTTCAGCTACACTTTTAAAGAACCACACTGCCGTGACACTTATTTTTAACGATGTCGAGACCCGCACTGGCGAAAATGTACGATTTAAAACCTTTAAGTATGAGTCAGTAGGGCAGGACCGCTTTGCGATCTCCATGAACGGCAATGCAAAAAGTTTTAATGCTGTAGCAGTTCAGTCTGACTCATTCGGAAAGTCATCTGTTATCAAGGATCCGATTTTTTCGAACCTCAACCTGAGTCAGAATGGCGATGTCGTTTTTGACTTCAGTGGCGTCATAGATCCAGCACGTATTAACTTCGCGACACTCCTTGCTGGTGCGGCGGCGGGTGCTGGTGGACTTTCTGATCCGAGCGGAGCTCCTCGTGAAGACGTACAACCATGAAAGGCATCTTCCCCATACTTGCACTGGTCGTAGCTGGAGTTGCGTTTTCTGTGTACATAGACCCAACCTACGCCGAGATACAGGCACTTCGCGCAGAGGAGGCAACGTTGTCGGCTGCGCTTACGCGCGCGTTAGAGCTTCAAGAAACGCGTGACCAGCTTTTGTCGCGCTACAACACTTTTAATCCAGAAGATCTTGCGCGTCTTGAAAAGTTGCTTCCTGACCACGTAGACAATGTGCGACTTGCGCTCGACATGGACTCTCTTGCGGCCTCGTATGGTATGCGCATCAGAAACGTATCTATTGAACAGCAAAATGAGAAAAAATCTTCGACTCGAAGGCCGCAGACGGTAGGGCCAGACGAACGATCATACGAATCGATGGCACTCTCGTTTACGGTGACGGGGCAGTACGACACGTTCCGTACTTTTTTGGCAGACCTCGAACACTCATTGCGTCTTGTGAACATTGAGCAGCTCTCATTTTCGTCAACGGAATCTGGACTGTATGACTTCACCATTACGCTCCGCACCTACTGGCTAAAACCATGATGAACTTTATGAAGCAATACAAAACAGCGTTCTGGTTTATCGGTATTGTGTTGGTGTTGTATGTGGGATACTCGTATTTTCTTGCGCCGAGCGAAGGGCCGGTTTTGACAGTTACTGAAACAGCATCGTCGCCGGACGCGGACCTCGTGGCTCTTCTTTTTGAGCTCAAGAACATTAGACTCGACAACACACTATTTACTGACCCAGTGTTTCGAGCACTGAAAGACTTCGGGCAAGACCTTGTTGCAGAACCAGTTGGACGAAATAATCCGTTTGCACCACTTAACGGACAAAACGTAAAACCGCCAACCCGGCCGTAGCATGGATGTTCTCTCTTTACTTTCCAAAAAGGGACTCATCCCTCAGGGAGCGTTAGCGACTATAAAAGAGGAGGTGTCCTCTGGCGCTAAGTCGCTTGAAAAGGCGCTCCTAGATCGTGGAGTGTCACTAAATGACATACTTGAGACACGAGGTCAGTATTATGAAGTACCGACTAAAATAATTGAAGAGGCTGGAGTTTCGCACGATGTGTTGAAGTTTATTCCCGAGGAGTCTGCACGACACTACCATGTTATACCGCTTGGAGTAGAAGACGGAGCGCTCGAAATTGGCACAACCGATCCAGACAATCTCGAGGCGCTCGATGCCTTGAATTTTATTGCAAACAAAGAGGGGATTCCGTACAAGTTGTTTCTCATTTCCGATGAGGATTTCGAAAAAGTGCTGAAGATGTACCGAGGTATGAGTTCTGAGGTTGGCAAGGCGCTCACAGAACTCGAAACGACTATGGACCCTGGCGACGTCGAGACTAAGGCGCCGGAGGCGGAAACTGATATTGAAGAGAAGCTTGCAGAAGGGAGTGCGCTGAAAGAAGACGCACCTGTCACCAAAATCGTCGCGACTATTTTACGCTACGCAGTAGATGGTAAAGCGTCTGATATTCACATTGAACCGACTGATGGCGAACTCAAAGTACGTTTTCGAGTCGACGGTATTTTACATACATCGCTCAGGCTACCAAAGAACGTAGAACGATCAGTTGCTGCGCGTATCAAAGTGCTTGCATCTTTAAAACTTGACGAGCGGCGCAAGCCACAGGATGGTCGCTTTTCTGCATCAGTTGATAAGCGACGCATCGACTTTCGTGTTTCGACATTTCCGTCGTATCACGGTGAAAAGGTGGTGATGCGTATTCTGGACAAAAGCCACGAGCAGTTAAAACTCGCCGATCTGGGTCTTGAGGACTACAACGTAGAAATAATTCGGAACGCACTTAAGCGACCATACGGCATGATCGTGATTTCTGGTCCGACGGGGTCTGGAAAGTCGACCACCTTGTACGCCATGCTTCAAGAACTTGATCGAGAAGGTATGAACGTAGTGTCTCTTGAAGATCCGGTCGAGTACGACGTAGACGGGGTATCCCAGTCACAGGTGCGACCAGAAATTGGGTATACCTTTGCCTCTGGGCTACGCTCTATCCTCCGCCAGGACCCAGACATAATCATGGTGGGAGAGATTCGCGACAAGGAAACTGCTCAACTTGCTGTGCAGGCAGCTCTCACAGGTCACTTGGTGCTTACGACACTTCACACCAACAGCGCAGTTGGGATTGTACCTCGCCTCGTAGACATGGGGGTCGATCCATACCTGATTGCACCCACCCTGATTCTTTCTATCGCGCAGCGTCTTGTGCGGCGTCGCTGTCCAGACGCCGGTACTCCTATGAAGGTGGAGGGTGCCCTTAAGACCATGGTAGACAGGGCGTTTAGTGATGCGCCCAAGCAATACTTGGCACGCGTTCCAAAAGCAGATGTGGTGTACGGCATCGCTCCATCTGCGTCGTGCCCATCAGGAACTAGAGGACGTGTGGGTGTTTTCGAGTTCTTGCAAACGACAAAAGATTTGGAGCGAGCCATTCTCGAACACCCGATTGAGGATGAGCTCTTTAAGGTTGCACGTGCGCAAGGCATGTTTACCATGCGTGAGGATGCTATTATAAAAATGTTACGCGGGAGTATTCCGTTCGAAGAGGTTAATACCTTAGCTGACGACTCGCTTGACGAAGAAAGCGCAGTTACATAACCATGGCTACACCAAAACTTGTTTACCTCATCGATGACGATAGCTTCCTTCTTGACATGTACGCACTCAAGTTTAAGGAGTGCGGGCTGCCAGTGGAAACTATTCCTGATCCCCAGATTGCACTTGAGAAATTGCGTCAGGGTGGAAAACCGGACGTTATCTTGGTCGATGTCATCATGCCCGGCATGAGCGGGTTCGAATTTCTTGAGGCACTCCAGAAGGAGGGTCTTGCCAAAGGTACGCGTGTAATTGTGCTCTCAAATCAGGGACTCCAAGAGGACATTGACCGCGCAACTAAGCTCGGTGCGCATGGATATATCATTAAAGCCAGTGCGATCCCGTCCGAGGTGTGCGATAAGGTACTTGCACTTTCATAACTATGGCACTCGATTACGCAAAAGAACTTGACGAGCTCGTACAGACGGTGATTGCTGAAGGTGGCTCCGACCTTCACTTCTCAGCAAAGTCGAAACCTATTATTCGCGTCTCATCAAATCTCATTCCACTCGTCAAAAAGACTGAGTACAGCGGAGACGACACACGCGGCATTTTAACTGAACTCATAGGGAAAGATGCGGTGGCATCGTTCCTTCAGGCGCAGGAGGTCGACTTTTCATTTGCCTATAAAGACAAGGCTCGCTTCCGTGGTAATGCATTTGTACAGCAGGGGACAATTTCTATTGCGCTTCGTTTGATACCTAAAGAGATCAAAACACTTTCAGAATTAAACCTGCCACCAATTCTTGAGACATTTGCGCAACTGCAACAGGGATTCTTTCTGGTTGTCGGAC
>CAYTKJ010000001.1:0-48019 GCA_964438675.1 uncultured Candidatus Saccharibacteria bacterium | reverse complement strand
TTAGTCACCGGCCCCACCGGTTCGGGTAAAAGTACGACACTGGCGGCTATGATTGAGAAAATCAATCAGGATCGCACCGAGCACATCGTCACGATTGAGGATCCGATCGAATATACGTATGAGAGTAAAAACTCAATTATCAATCAGCGTGAGGTGAAAATAGATACACACTCTTTTCACGAGGCACTTAAATCTGCATTTCGACAGGACGTCGACGTTATCCTGGTTGGCGAGATGCGTGGCCCCGAAACGATGTCGGCCGCAGTCACTGCAGCAGAAACTGGGCATTTGGTATTTTCAACGCTCCACACGAACAATGCCGCACAAACCATTGACCGTATTATCGATACATTCCCTGGGAATCAGCAGGATCAGATCCGCATTCAGCTCGCTTCGTCACTAGCAGGAATCTTTTCTCAGCGACTCGTACCACGCATCCAAGGCGGACTGATCCCGGCATACGAGCTCCTGATCAATACTGAAGCAATTGCAAACCTCATACGTGAGAAGCGCACTCACGAAATAAACGCCATGATTGAAACTGGTTCTGAGTCCGGCATGATCGATATGAATCGAACACTTGCAGATCTCGTTCGTCGTGGGGAGATTACACCAGAGAATGCGATTGCGCGCTCACTCAATCCAAAAACGTTTATGCGCCTTATCTAACCTATGTTATTTGAATACACCGCCATAGATCAGGGAGGACAAAAGCAAGCGGGAACAATAGATGCTGTGTCCCGTGACGTTGCTATCTCGTCGTTGCAGAGACGTGGCCTGTCTGTGTCTGTCGTTGAGCCGGTAGCAAATGAGGGTGAGAAACTGTCTCTCAAGACTAGATTTTTTGAGTCAGTGGCGACTCGGGACATCGTGCTTTTGTCACGAGAGATCGCCACTCTATTTGAGGCTCAAGTGTCTGCGCTCAGGATTTTTAATCTCCTCGCGTCGGAGGCTGAGAAGCCACTCTTACGGAGGACACTGACTGCGATTGCTGACGATATTCAAGCAGGATCGCCCATTTCTAAGGCGCTTGCGAAGCATCCAAAAATTTTCTCAGATTTTTATACGAACATGGTGCGTGCTGGAGAAGAGGCGGGCAAACTCGATGAGACATTTTTGTACCTTGCCGACTACCTTGATCGCTCTTACGAAGTTGTGTCTAAGGCGCGGAACGCTTTGATCTACCCCGCATTCGTTATCTCGACGTTTATCATAGTCATGATACTCATGATGACGTTTGTGATTCCAAACATTTCACAGATTCTGATTGACTCAGGACAGGAAATACCAGTCTATACAAGGGTCGTTATTGGCACGAGTGCATTTTTTGCAGACTACGGTGTGTTCGTTCTCATTTTGCTTGTGGTCGGAGGATTCTTTGGGTATCGTTATGTACAGACTCGGACAGGACGCGAAGCATTCGATCACTTCTTGCTCTCCCTTCCGTACATTGGAGATTTGTTTAAAAAACTGTACCTTGCGCGCATTGCAGACAATATGGCGACTATGCTCGTCTCCGGCATTGCGGTTGTTCAGGCGGTTGAAATCACATCGTCAGTCGTAGGAAGCGCTGTGTTTGAAAACATACTAGCCGATGTGGCGGCAAACGTGAAGGGTGGTGGGGCGATTTCAACCTCACTTGAACAGCATGCTGAGGTTCCTGGCATTATGACAGCGATGATCAAGGTGGGTGAGGAGACCGGAGAACTCGGCTCTATATTAAAGACATTAGCCAAGTTCTATAATCGTGAGGTTTCGAACGCAGTCGATACGCTAGTAGATCTGATTGAACCATTCATGATTGTGCTTCTCGGTCTTGGTGTCGGTGCCTTACTTGCCTCAGTACTTATCCCCATCTACAACGTTTCCTCGGCCATCTAGGGCTACAATAACTATGTGACCTTTGCTGGTCTTTTAGTACATTTTACAACGTAACAATTATCCATGAAGAAAAGTTTTAAAGGCTTTACCCTTATTGAGCTCTTGGTGGTTATCGCCATCATCGGTATCTTGTCATCAATTGTGCTTGCATCGCTCAACACCGCTCGTCAGAAGAGCCGTGATGCCCGCCGTGTTGCAGATATCAAGCAGATTCAGCTTGCGATGCAGCTCTACTATGATGCATCGTCGACGTATCCATCTGCACTATCAGAACTTGCAACAACGTATATTGCGACGATCCCAACTGATCCAGTTGGACAGGTAGCGTATCCGTACGAGCGGCTCAACGCAGGTGCCAGCTACCACCTCGGAGCTAACCTCGAAGATTCAGCAAGTCAAGCACTTCGCTCCGATCTTGACACTGATGGTACCGTGGTTGATGGTCCTGACGCTGACGGCTGTAGTGACGAGGCAAATCGTTACTGCTACGACGTTGGTCCGTAGTCTTTCTGCGAACCTAATCCCCATCCCGAACGCGGGATGGGGATTTTTCGCGTATGCTAAGGGGATGATACATACTATGCGCGTCACTCGCGGTTTTACCTTAATCGAGATACTCGTCGTTGTTGCGATCATTGGTATTTTAGCTGCAGCAATCGTGGTAACGGTAAATACCGCTCGTGTAGGTAGTCGTGACTCAAAGCGTCTTGCGGACCTGAAACAGCTTCAGACTGCGCTTCAGTTTTACTTTGATAAAAACACGACATATCCGGACACGTTAGACGACCTGGTGACTGGCGCGCAGATACCGCAGTTGCCGACCGACCCCTCAACGCGTGAACCATACTTTTACGATGTGACCGGAGGGGGTACCAGTTACCACCTAGCAACAAATCTCGAGGATCCAAAAAACAAAGCACTTAAGTCCGACAGAGATTCGGTATCAGACAGTATTAATGGTGGTGATGGTACACTCTCAAACCCATCAGATTGTGGTGGCGGCAGTATATCTAGACGCGCTTGCTACGACATAGTGCCGTAGTATGGAGCTCGTGTTTGGCGCACTCCTTTTTATCTTTGGTGTGTGTGTTGGCAGTTTTTTGAACGTAGTGATTTTGCGTTTTGGGTATCGCGAGCGCGGCGGAGAACGGTCCCAGTGTATGGCATGCGGAACAGTGCTGCGGGCGAGAGACCTAGTGCCACTTTTTTCATATCTTGCACTGAGGGGTCGGTGTCGGGAGTGTGGTAGTCGGTTACTTACTCAGTATCCGCTCGTTGAACTTGCGACAGGGCTACTGTTTCTTATGTCGTACTACATGGTGGGGTACGCCTTCTCAGGCGTGCTATTTGTAGCCACTGCGGGTTTTTGGGTCTCTTTCTTAGGCCTAGTAGTCTATGATCTTCGACACACGCTCGTACCGCTCCCATTTGTCTACGGTATGTATGGGTTCGCTGCGCTTAGTTTCCTTCTTACTCCGTCGATGAGTGCACTGTGGGGAGTTTTTGTGTGCGCTGGTTTTTTTGCGCTACTCACTGCGGTTACGCGTGGTAAAGGAATGGGGATTGGTGATGCGTACGTGGCAGGCGCTTTAGGACTCTTTCTTGGAGTAGAACATGGAGTAGTGGCATCAGTGTTCGCAGTGTGGATAGGTGCACTAGTCGGCATCGCGCTCATGCTGTGCGCACGCATTTGTAAACACCTGTTCGGCTCAACATACGGTATGCGCGTTACACTGAAGACAGAGGTTCCGTTTGCGCCATTTCTTGCGCTCGGGGCGCTTAGCGTATGGTGGTATAACCTCGGCTTTGCGTCTCTCGGACTCTCACTACCTTTCTAATGCACCGCGGTTTCTCACTCATCGAACTACTAGTCGTTACGGGGATTTTTGTCGTCATTACTGGCGTCGTGCTTGCAAACAACGCGCAGTTTAATTCCTCAGTACTTCTTGGTAATGCGGCGTATGATGTAGCGCTCTCTATCCGCCAGGCGCAAGTATACGGACTTTCAACTCGCAATTACTCAGGAGAGTTTCGGGTAGGATACGGTGTACATTTTGAAGGTACTACTGCCTACGTGATTTTTGCGGACTTAGACGAAGATCGTAACAAACGGTACGATCCAGGTGTTGATCAGGTCGTGCAACAGATCACATTAGGCCGTGGGCACACCATACAACACTACTGTGGGGTGCGCTCTGACGGTGTCGAGGATTGCTCAGATAATGCCGCAAGTCTGACACATATCGATGTTGGTTTTTTACGACCCAACCCCGACGCGACCATTACTGGTGATGGGCCGACTCCATACTCGAGCGCAAAAATTGTACTTCAGTCGCGTAGCGATGAAACTCGCACTATCACTGTTCAGTCAACAGGTCAGATCTCTGTAAAACGCCCATGAAAACCACGCGAGCATTTACCCTGATCGAGCTTATGGTCGCAGTATCAATCTTTTCGATTGTTATGTTGGTTGGTGTCGGCGCACTGCTTACGATGGTTGAGGTAAACAAGCGAGCACAAGGTATTAATTCGGTGATGAACAATCTAAACGCGGCAATGGAGCAGATGTCACGTTCGATCCGTGTCGGTTCAACCTACTATTGTGGTGAGACCTCTATTGCACCATCGCCAAGCATCCTTGCAGAGACGAACGACTGTCCGCTTACGGGAGGATTGCTTCTCGCGTTTGAGCCGACAGGTGGTGACCCAGACGACATCGATGACCAGACAGTGTATCGACTCAACGGTGCACAGCTTGAGCGCTCACTTGAATCAGGTACGAATGGCTCATGGGTTTCTCTCACTGCCCCAGAAGTGATTATTTCTAGTTTTCGATTTTATGTGACTGGTGCAGAGACGCTGTCTGCTGGTGACACCGTGCAACCGCGAGTGCTCATGATTGTAAAAGGTACTGCTCAGGTACAAGGGGGGCCGACACAATTTACTGTGCAATCATCCGTAACGCAGCGCCTCTTAGATATATGAAGACACTTCCCGCATTTACCCTACTAGAGACTCTCGTTGCTGTGTCTGTGTTACTCATGGCACTACTTGGACCATTCTCTATTGCTCAGCAGTCATTGCGGAGCTCGTATTATGCTCGTGATCAGGTGACCGCGTTCTATTTGGCTCAGGAGGGTGTTGAGTTTGTGCGCGCAGTGCGCGATGAAAATTATCTCTCTGGTTCAGACTGGCTCGCTGGCATAGGTGCTGCATGTACTGGCACGCCGTGCACTGTCGACTATCCAAACTTTACCTACGCGGCGTGCCCGCAGGGAGGGTGTCCCGTGCTTAAAGTTTCCGCAAATGGAGCATTGTACAACCATGACTCAGGGACGGACTCACCGTTTACGCGACACGTGTTGCTCACAGCCTCACCGACGAATCCAGATCAGATTATTGTATCGGTTACCATTTCATGGAAATCCGCTGGAGTCTCACGCGTGTTTACTATTCAAGAGCGCCTCTTTAATTGGCTATGAGACAACCTCGCGCTTTCACTATGCTCATGTCTGTGCTCATCTCGGGCATTTTGTTAGCGATCGGCTATGAAATTTATAACCTTGCTATAAAGGATGTGAATCTTTCATCCTCTGGGCGAGAGTCGCAGTTTGCGTTTTTTGCAGCTGACACGGGCATCGAGTGCGCACTGTGGGCTGACACCAAACTTGATGCATTCGCAACCTCTTCTGTTATTACCGATCTCGACTGCGGAACCGCAACATCCACCTTGTCACGCGAGAGTGTGAACGACGACTACATCACCACATTCGATGTGACGACAGGTGGAGGTTCGCGAACGCAATGCACAACTATTATTGTGACCCGTAGTCAACCAAAAAGTACCGTGATCGAGTCTTTTGGTCACAACACGTGTGACCTTACCAATGAGCTTCGTCTGGAACGAGCTATCCGCGTGACGTACTAAAAGGAGCCGCTCATTGGTACAATGACTGCTATGGCAGCGCCTAAAGCAGCACAGGAGCGGGTTAAGAAGTTGCGTGAGGCGATCAACAAGTATCGTTATCAGTATCACGTACTCGACCAAGAGGGGATACCTATCGAAGCCCTGGACACCCTAAAGCATGAGCTTCAAGAGTTAGAGAATCAGTACCCCGAGCTCATTACGCTCGACAGTCCGACACAGCGCGTGGCGGGGAAACCGCTGCCAGAATTTGTTAAGGTCAAGCACACAGCTCAACAGTGGTCATTCAACGATGCATTTACCGAGGCTGAGATCCGTGCGTTTGACGAGCGAGTCCGCAAGGTTGCGCCACGCGCGACATACACGTGCGAGCTCAAGATTGATGGACTCAAGGTAGTCTTAACCTATGAGGGCGGAGTACTAAAGACGGCGGCTACTCGTGGTGACGGTAAGGTGGGAGAGGATGTGACACACAATGTACGGACTATTGAGTCGGTGCCACTCGCGCTCACTCGTGCAGTCGATGTGGTGGTTGAAGGAGAAGTGTGGCTTGGTAAAAGCGAGCTGAAGAAAATAAACGCCATTCGGCAGACTCAAGGCGAGGAGCCATTTGCAAATCCGCGTAACGCAGCAGCGGGCGGCATACGCCAACTCGACCCACGTGTGGCAGCAGAGCGCAAGCTCAGTTTTTTTGCGTATGACGTCGCGCATGCATCTGAGTCACTACCCGTGACGCAGTTTGCAGAACTTCAGTACTTGCGCGATTTAGGATTTAAAGTCAACAAGGAGGCTCGTCAAGTTACAAATGTAGAAGGCGTTATAGCGTACTGGCACGAATGGCAGAACAAGAAGGACAGACAGGACTACCTCATAGACGGTGTGGTGGTAAAGGTGAGCGAGCGGGTTTCTCAAGAGGTACTAGGATATACAGGCAAGGCACCACGTTTCGGCATCGCTTTTAAGTTTGCCGCCGAACAGGTAACCACAGTAGTGGAAAAGATAGCGTTTCAGGTTGGTAGGACTGGCGTGGTGACGCCTGTGGCACACTTGCGTCCTGTCACGGTTGCTGGCGTTGTTGTTTCGCGCGCAACATTACACAATCAAGATCAGATAGAGCGACTTGGGCTTCGCGAGGGCGACACAGTGGTGTTGCAGCGAGCAGGCGACGTCATACCCGAAGTAGTGCAGGTGGTTCCTGAGTTGCGTCCCAAAAATAGCAAACCATTTGTCTGGCCGAAACGCGTGGCGCTCTGCGGGGGAGATGGGAGTATTGAGCGTGTACCAGGTATGGCAGCGTGGCGCTGTGTTGATAAAAAGTCAGGCATCATGCTACGCAGAAAACTCCACCACTTTGTGGGAAAACACGCGTTTGATATCGAGGGCTGTGGTCCAAAGACCGTTGATCAGCTCCTTGATGAAGGGTTGATAGCAAACGCCGCGGATCTCTTTACGCTCACCACTGGTGACCTCGAGGGACTAGAAGGTTTTGGGAAGTTGGCAGCAAGGAACTTGGTAGACGGGATAGCGGCGCGACGTACTATCGCTCTGGACAGACTTTTGATAGGACTTTCAATAAACCACGTAGGAGAGGAGACCGCACGCGACATCGCAGAGCATTTTGGCACACTTGATCGCATCACACACGCATCCGCCGAGCAATTAGTTGCGGTTGATGGAGTGGGGCAGGTAGTGGCTGAGTCCGTAGAGAAGTGGTTTAAAAATAAAGAGAATCAGAAATCACTTGCAGAGCTTGTGGCACACGTAGAAGTTCTGTCCGCAAAACGTCGCACGACCGGAAAGCTTACTGGAAAGTCCTTTGTGGTTACGGGGACGTTGAGCATGAGTCGCGAAGAGGCAGAAGAAAAAATTAGAGCACTTGGAGGACAGACTCCAGGGTCTGTTTCAATAAAGACCACGTACGTTGTGTTGGGGGACAATCCTGGCTCAAAGGCAGAGAAAGCGCGCTCACTCGGAGTGACACTGCTTAGCGAGAAAGAATTTCTGGCTCTGTTGTGATATATTCGCTCTATGGCAGTATCCGCAGACGATGTAAAAAAGCTAGCTGAACTGTCTCGTCTGGCACTTACGGACGGGGAGGTAGAGCAGCTGCGTGGAGAGATAGACGCCATTGTTTCGTACATTGATGTGGTACAGAAAGTGCCAGTACCAGAGGGCGTTGCACCAAACCCACATCTCGATACTGTGAACGTGATGCGTGAGGATGCAAATCCGCACGAGGGCGGGGTGCACACGAAAGAAATTGTCGATCAATTTTCAGATCGTGATGGGGACTATCTCCGTGTGAGAAAGATACTCAATTAGTATGGAACTTACAGATCTTTCAGCGCACGAACTTGCCGCAGGCTATCGAGTCAAGGATTTTTCTGTGAGTGAGGTAGTTGCCGCGTATCTCGGACAAATCGCACGTAAGAATCCAGAGCTAAATGCATATCTCGAGATATTTGATGATACCGAAGTTGCTGCACGTGCTGCACAAGCACGCATTGATGCAGGTACTGCGCACGCTCTCACTGGTGTGCCCATTGCAGTCAAGGATAATATTTTGATACATGGAAAACGTGCAAGCGCCGCATCACAGATGCTTGCAAATTATAGGGCGACCTACGATGCGACCGTAGTCGCAAAGTTACAGGCAGCGGGCGCGATTTTTGTTGGTAGAACGAATATGGATGAGTTTGCCATGGGATCTTCGACCGAACATTCTGCGTTTGGTCCAACTAAGAATCCACACGATACGTCACGCGTTCCTGGTGGCTCGTCTGGAGGTTCTGCGGCAGCAGTTGCGGCTCACCTCGCGCCTATTGCACTCGGCTCGGAGACGTGCGGCTCAATCCGACAGCCAGCGGCGCTTTGTGGCGTTATTGGTTTTAAACCGACGTACGGTGCCGTGTCGCGATCAGGCCTTATTGCTATGGGCTCCTCTTTGGACCAAATTGGACCATTTGCGCGAACGGTGCGTGATGCTGAATTAGTCTTTAACACTATTCGTGGGCAGGATCCGCTCGACGGCACGACGCTCCCTGATTTTCCGGAAACAGAAGTACGTAACAAAAAAATTGGCGTGCCACGCTCGTTTGTAAATGATGCGCAACCAGAAACAAAGGAGGTGTTCGAAAAAAAACTGACAGAACTTTCTGAGAAGGGATACGATATTGTCGACATAGAGCTTCACACGGCACCCTTTGCGCTTCCTGCGTATTACATTGTTATGCCAGCTGAGGTGTCAACAAACTTGGCACGGCTCGATGGTATGCGCTACGGGCATCACGCTGACGGGGCAAATCTGCTTGACGAGTATAAGAAGTCACGCGCTGAGGGGTTTGGTCCAGAAACGCGACGTCGTATTATTCTCGGGACCTACATTTTGTCCTCGGGATACTACGATGCATATTATCGACGCGCGACTGCACTGAGAAGTCTTATTGCTGAAGATCTTGCAAAGGCGTACGAAAGTGTAGCGTACATTGCGACACCGACCGCGCCTGGTCCAGCATTTAAAATAGGAGAGAAAGCCGACCCAGTGTCTATGTACCTCGAGGATATTTTTTCAGCTCCAGCAAATCTTGCAGGACTTCCATCAATCTCTGTACCTATGGGTACCGTTATGCGAGATGGGGTAGCACTACCACTCGGTATTCAGTTTATGTCAGAGAAGAGAACTGACGCTACACTTTTTGCATTGGGACGCGACGCAGTCGACGAGCGATGAGTGTAGATTTTCTCGCTGCAGTAGAAGCGGTGCGTATCCCGTTTATTAATTGGCAGTATATCTATTGCTGGCTTGCTTCATTGTTTGGAGCGCGTTGCGCAGACAGTGCACCAGTACTTCCTGATGTGGTACCGGGGGTGGTTATTGATGGGATACAGTCCGCGACAACGTCCGCAGGGTTTTGGTCGTGGCTGTGGCCTTTTGGTAGTGGTACGAGTGCAGATGTGGGTGCGACAGCAAGCGATGCGAGCTGGTTTTTGTCCGGTGTGCCACAACCACTACTGACTGCATTAGACAGTGCGGTGCACGTCTTAGGGCCAGTGTTCAAGTTTGTGTGGAGCGTATTTGCCGTAGTGTCTTACTCAATTGCAGGTCTGTTGCTGAGTGCGCTTGTTGTTGTGTGTGTACTGTTAGTGTTGATCAGAATTAAAGATTGGCGTAACTCGGGCACACTTCCACCACGCCCAACTGGAAACTCGTATGGATGGAGTCGTTGGCAGGATTTGCTTAACGCGGCGATGGCTCCTGAACCAAGGCGCTGGCGCGAAGCTCTGGTAGTGGCCGATGCCATGCTCGGTGAGCTGTTAACTAAAATTGGATATAGTGGTATGACAACTGCAGAGCAGTTACGCACTGTGCCTGATGGTGCGTTTGTGACGCTCCCACATGCATGGGAGGCGCATCGCATTCGGAACTTTGTTGTACAAAAGAGTTCGAATTTTATCCTGACACAACGCGAAGCATTTCGTGTTATGAAACTCTACGAGCAGGTGTTTGAAGAGTTTGATTTTATATAAAAATTGGCGTACACTCACGAGTAGCGGGGTGGAGGAGTGGTATTCCGACACGTCGGAACTCATAACCAGATGTTCAGTGTGTATATTTTAGAAAATGATGATGGGAGGTTTTATATTGGATCAACAAACAATCTCAAAATTCGGATTGCAGAGCATAATGATCGATCGCGAAATGGTTGGGCCGCCAGGCGCGGCCCCTGGAGGCTGGTGCATAACGAAAAATTTGCCATTCGGGCAGATGCTATGAGGCATGAGAGGTATCTGAAGTCACTCAAGAGTAAAAGCGCAATTCTTGAATTATTTAAGAAATAGAGCTATTATTCAAACAGCGGGATGGAGGAGTGGTACCTCACAAGGCTCATAACCTTGGGACGCACGTTCGAATCGTGCTCCCGCAACAAAATACATACGCTATACTTTAGCTATGGCTATTAAAGTTGGTATTAATGGATTTGGACGTATTGGGCGAGCTTTTTTTAGGTACGCGTACGATAAGTCTGACATTGAGGTTGTTGCAGTAAACGACCTGTCTGACGCAGCATCGCTTCGCTATCTTTTACAATATGACACCACGTACGGTACGGCACCGTTTAAAGTTTTGTCTAAAGATGGAGTGCTCGTTGCGGGTACTAAACACGTGGCAGTAACCACAGAAAAGGACCCTGCAAAAATCCCCTGGAGGGATTTAGGAGTTGCGGTGGTGATAGAGGCGACGGGCTTTTTTGATACCTTTGAAAAAGCAAAGGGACATTTAGTTGGCGGCGCAAAGCACGTCGTACTCACTGCTCCTGCAAAAGACGCAGACACAAATGGTGAAGGTGCGACGGTACTCGTTGGTATCAATGAAGAAAAATTAAAAACCTGCTCCGTCTCGTCGAATGCATCATGTACCACAAATGCTGGCTCACCGCTAATGGCTATTCTTGATGGTGTGCTCGGGATAGAGCATGCGCTTCTCACCACCACCCATGCCTATACAGCGTCCCAAGCATTGGTAGATGGATTGACGAAAGGGCACAATAAACGCGAGTATCGCGCTGGTGCACAAAACTTAGTACCTACATCGACCGGTGCGGCAATTGCAGTGACAAAGGCACTCCCGCAGTTAGAAAAGAAGTTTGATGGTATTTCTATACGTGCACCAGTGGTCTCCGGTTCCCTAGTGGACGTCACATTTGTCGCAAAGCGTGCGACGAGCAAGGAAGAGGTAAACGCGCTATTGCGAAAAGCGGCTGCTGACCATCGGTGGGAAGGTATTTTTACGACAACAGACGAGGATCTAGTTTCTTCAGACATTGTCGGTATGCCGTACGGAGCGATCGCAGACCTTTCACTCACTCGTGTTGTTGGCGGTACGCTGGTAAAGGTGTGTGCTTGGTACGATAACGAGTGGGGATATGTTTCAACACTCTACCGCCATGTCATTAGCGCCGCAAAGTAACTTTAGTTCTGTTCTGCTTGCATCTGACCATGCGGGCTTTGAGCGTAAAAAATATATACATGAGCGTCTTGTGGATGCGGGATATACGACGACCGATTACGGTCCATCAGTGTTCGACCCTAGCGACGACTATCCTGGGATCATTCGATCGGCAGTCAGTGCACTTCAGCCCGAGGCATGCGCGATTATTTTTGGAAAATCAGGACAGGGAGAAGCAATGGTCGCAAACAGAGTGCGCGGTGTTCGTGCCGCTCTCTATACTGGCGGAAATCTAGAGATCGTAACGCTCGCACGCGAGCACAATAACGCGAATGTGTTATCTGTAGGAGCTGGTTTTGTAGGAGATGTTGAGGCGTGGGAGGCAGTTACTCGTTTTTTAAGCACTCCGTTTTCTAACGAAGAGCGGCATGTACGGCGTGTCAGATCAATCGATGAATGACATTATCCCAGCAATTTTGCCCGATACCAGCGAAGTGCTTGCGGAAGGACTAGCGAGTCTCGTCGGAGGCCCTCGCTTTGTTCAGATAGATGTGTGTGATGGACTGTTCGTGACTACGCGTACGTGGCCGCTCCGTCCTCACGATCGTATACATTTTGCAGATGTACTCAAGGGTGAGGAGGGGCTCCCGTATTGGCATGAGTTTAATTTCGAGATTGATCTGATGGTGCATCAGCCAGAGAAGCACGTACTCAACTGGGTAGTCGCGGGGGTGCACCGCGTTGTCTTTCATCTTAAGTCGCAGCATAACTGGAATGAGTTACACGATGCAGTTGGAGACATTGCAGACATTGGTCTTGCCGTCGACCTTGATCCGCCGTACGAAAAGCTTGCACTATATGTGCCGCGCGTGGACTACATACAAGTGATGGGAATCGCCGAGCTCGGCAGACAGGGCTCAGCGCTCGATAATCGTGTGTTTGCACTTATTAAGCGCCTGAAACATGATTTTCCCGATGTTACACTGCAAGTAGACGGTGGTGTCTCGGAAGAGAATGCTCGTACACTTCTCGACGCAGGAGTGGACCGTTTGGTGGTCGGCTCTGCCATCATGCGTGCGACCTCTCCCAAAGACGCATATCGCCGTTTTCAAAACGTATAATGCTGCATCTGACACAGGACGAGGAAGCTCTGCTCATGCGAAAGGCGCAACAGGTGCGCGAAACGGTAGTTTCTATGCTTGTTGCGGCGGGGTCGGGACACACGGCAGGTCCCTTGGGCATGGCTGACATTTTTGCTGCGCTCTACTTTAAGATTTTGAATCACAACCCAAAACTTCCTGACTGGCCAGATCGCGATCGACTCATACTTTCAAATGGTCACATTGTCCCAGTACGATACGCTGCTATGGCGCTTTCTGGCTATTTTTCAGTGGAGGAATGTATAACCTTACGCAAGTTTGGGACCCGCCTCCAAGGACATCCGGAGCGTGAGAGACTTCCAGGAGTTGAAACCACATCAGGCCCACTTGGCTCAGGACTTTCTCAGGCGGCGGGGATTGCATATGCTGCACGGATGGATGGTAAAAAGTTTCGCACCTACTGTGTGATGTCAGACGGTGAGCAGCAGGCAGGGAATATTTGGGAGGCTGCGATGTGGGCTGGACGCAACAGACTTCACAATCTCACCGCAATTATAGATAGAAACAACATACAGATTAACGGCATGACTGAGGATGTAATGCCACTCGAGCCACTCCGTGACAAGTACGAGTCATTTGGCTGGCATACGCTCGAAATCAATGGTCACAATATGGAAGAAATAGTCGACGCATGTGAGACAGCAAAGGCGGTGTACGAGAAGCCAACGGTACTGATTGCGCATACTATTCCTGGGAAAGGTGTCCCTGAGATTGAGTTCGATTTCCGTTGGCATGGTAAGCCACCGTCCAAGGATGAGGCAGAGAAGTTTTTAAAAAGTATCCGTACTGCAGGTGGTGCAGTCGAAGGTGAATATGCTTAGTCAAAACATACACCAGAACGTTTTTGATTCTGACGTTGGACAAAAACCGACCCGAGACGGGTTTGGTGCAGGAGTTGTTGAGGCGGGGAAAGAGGACGAGCGCGTGGTAGTCTTGTGCGCCGATCTTGCAGAATCGACGCGTGCAGATTGGTTTCAAAAAGAATTCCCAAACCGATATATTGAGGTTGGCGTCGCTGAGCAAAATCTAGCTGCGCTCGGTGCTGGTTTTGCCGAGTACGGCAAAATTCCATTCATTACCTCCTATGCCGCGTTTAATCCTGGCCGAAACAACGAACAAGTGCGCACCACTATTGCGCTCAATAATGTGCCAGTGAAGGTGTGCGGCATGCACGCAGGTGTCTCAGTTGGACCTGATGGGGCAACGCACCAGGCGCTTGAGGACGTCGGACTCATGCGCATGCTCCCGCACATGGTGGTCGTCGTGCCATGTGATGCGGAGGAGGCGCGTAAGGCAACCTACACAGCTGCATTTAATGGAAAGCCGACATACCTTCGCTTTGCACGGGAAAAGTATCCGACGATGACGACACCAGAAACTCGGTTTGAAATTGGTAAAGCGTACACGATGTGGGAGAGCGAGTCTCCGCAAGTTGCGATTGTTGGTGCGGGACCGTTATTGTTTGAGGCACTCAAGGCCGCACGAACCCTCGAGCAGTCAGGAATTCGTGTGACTGTGATAAACATGCACACTATAAAACCGCTTGATACTGAGATGCTCTACCGCGTGGCGTCTTCAGTACAAGGCATCGTTACCGTAGAGGAGCACCAGGTTGCCGGCGGGTTAGGAAGTACGGTTGCCGAATTTCTTGTCGAACACCAACCACTGCCAATCGAAATGGTTGGGGTTCGTGACCGTTTCGGCCAGTCCGGTACTACAACAGAGCTGTATCGTGAATACGGACTTGACCACGTAGCAATAGAAGCTGCGGTCGTACGAATTCTCAAACGTTAGTATGCGACTCTATATTGTGCGGCACGGGGTGACGGAACTTAACCAGTCGAACGTACGACAATCACGCGATGGGTATCTGTCTGAAGAGGGCATAGGACAGGCACGGGCGGTGGCGGAAAAACTCTCAGAACTTACGATAGACTCTATTTTTACTTCTCCCTATCCACGTGCACGACAAACAGCGGACATTATCTCGGCAAAAGTTAAGCAGCTCTTAGTGCAGGAGTCGGAGTACTTAGGAGAGGTACAGCTTCCATCAGAGATGCTAGGGAAGCCAAAGGATGACCCACGCTCTGAACGCATACTCAAAAGTATCGAGGAGCACTATGACGAATCGGGATGGCGCTACTCGGATGAAGAGACATTTGATGAATTTGTGGGACGTGCACACACCGTGCTCGAGTATATTGCGAAAACCGGTTTCGAAAACGTAGTCGTGGTATCACACGAGCGTTTTATTCGCGTGCTTGTTGGTGTGATGCTTCTCGGTACATCGTTTACTCCGCAAGTGTTTCGCGAAGTACGGCACCACTTGTACATTTCGAATACGGGCGTCACTATTGCCGACCTAGTTGATCATACGCACTTTCGTTTTAAGCTTATGACCCTCAACGATCACTCACATATACAGAAGGTGGTGCACGTGTCACCATAAAACCAAAACGTATGAAGCACAACCCTGTGCACAGCGCCATCGGACTCATGCTCATCCTTGCGATAACCGCCGCGCTTGTGGGCTGGCTCGTCTACCGTGACCAGGGTGGGGTGTTAGAAACTGCTGAGGTCGGCGCAGAGGGAATTCGTAAAGCCGAAGAAGTTAAACGTTTGCTTGAAGAATCTGCTCAATCTCAGCTTTCGATTTAAGTCCGCGCTGTCCGCCGATGTCTTGGACAACTTGTGACGCGTTCACCATCCCGCGGAGCATTGCGTCACGAAGCGGCATACCTGTCGCGTAGTACACGCACGTCGTAGACGTAAAGGCATCACCAGCTCCAGTTTTTTCGACTGGTGGTTTGGTGTCTCGGTACATGTCGAGGTGTAGCACCGAACCACTGTCAAGCCCGTAGGCTCCGCGTACATCGTCGGAGATGATGATCACTCGCGGTCCCAGTTTGGCAAGTTCTGCTAAAAGTGTTGGAACGTCGTCTTGTGTTTCAGAAACGCTCAGAATGCGCTGCGCCTCCTCTTTGTTGATTACGAGGAGGTTAGCTCGTGCATACAGGCGCTTCAGGCGCTCAGGACCCAGCTTGATTTGAAAAGTACCCGGTTGAAAGCAGAAGAAAGTGTTTGGATGCGCCTCGAGGTACGTCGCTACATCATCGTGATACTGCTCGGTGCCGCTCGCAACAGAAGAAAAGTACAAGATTTTAGGTTCAGGCATTTCCATAGGGAACTTATAGTTGTAGAGAAAGTGATTGATGAGGATGGTACGTTCGTCCCCGTACCACAGGACGTAGTGGTAGTTGGTCGGAGCTCCTTCGTGTTGTTTTTCGTACGATGTGTCGATACCTTCTCGCTGATGAGCTTCAAGAATTCGATCGCCGTTTAGGTCTTTACCAAAGTTGGTGACGAAGCCAGTCGTAAGTCCGAGTCGCGCAGCTGCTACCGCAGCGTTTGCTGCATTTCCGACGCCGTAGAGTATAGTCGACGATTCAAACGGTACTTTGTCGCCAAAGCGCATGCAAATTTCGCAATCCTCATTGTCTATGCGACAGGTAACGTGCGCATCCTTAAGGCGGATAAAGTCGTCGACCACAGTGTCCCCGACCGCTACAAAATCAATGTTGTTCATAGTGCTAGTATACTGTGTCTATGGGCATTGTTGATGACCTGCGAGGACTCCTCAAAGGGGAAGTGCTAGATGATAGCGCAACACTAGAAACCTACAGTCGTGATGCGTCCCTGTATCGGATGCGGCCGGAGGTGGTGGTGCGTCCCAAGGATGTGGCAGATGTGCAGGCACTCGTACGTTATGCCAACGAGCATCCAGGTGTATCGCTCACGCCGCGTGCTGCGGGAACGTGCATGTCTGGGGGTCCACTTACGCAATCGGTCGTTGTCGATATGATGGCGCATTTTGATCGAGTCATTGAGGTGAATGATGGCTATGCGGTTACAGAACCCGGTGTGTATTTTCGTGATTTCGATAGGGAGACAAGGAAAAAAGGTTACGAGCTACCGAGTTACACGGCGAGTCGTGAATTGTGTGCCGTGGGCGGCATGGTGGGAAACAATGCTGGTGGCGAGAAGCATTTAAAATATGGGAAAACAGCCACCTATGTGCAGGAGCTTGATGTGGTGATGTCCGATGGGCAAGTGCATACACTTAACTCAGAAGCCGTAACTGAGTATGCACAAAAACTTGGTGTCCTCCTATCAAAACATAAAGAGTTAATACAGGAACATAAACCAAAGGTACGAAAAAATTCTTCTGGGTATGCGTTGTGGGATCTCAACCCTGAGAAGCCGAACCTCGCAAGACTCATGGTGGGCGCACAGGGCACGCTCGGCATTGTGACCAAAATAAAATTTGGACTGGTGAAGCCAAAGCCCTTTGCTGCCATGACGGTGCTGTTTGTAAAAGACTTGCACGAGCTCGGCGCCTTAGTACCTGGTGTGCTAGCCTACCAGCCAGACTCATTCGAATCCTATGATGACCACACATTTAAACTTGCGGCCAAATACTTTTTCGAATTTGCGAAACAGATGAAGAGTGGGTTGGTTGGGCTTGGTATATCGTTTTTGCCAGAACTTATTATGATGCTTCTTGGTGGAGTCCCGAAGCTCGTACTCCTTGCTGAGTTTAGGGCCGACACGCAGGCAGAGGCGACACGTAAGGCAGAGAAGCTCGCACGAGACTTGCGCCTCCACGTACAGTCGGTCGGGGTGCGTGTTGCAAAAAATGAGCGAGCTGCGCGTAAGTATTGGGTGGTGCGTCGAGAGAGTTTTTCCTTGCTGCGCAAAAAAGTTCGCGGGAAGCGTACTGCGCCGTTCATCGACGACTTTGTGGTTCCACCTCCCACACTTCCTGTGTTTCTACCAAGGCTTCAAAAGATATTGGACGAATACAATCTGCTCTACACAATAGCTGGACATGTGGGAGATGGAAACTTTCACATCATCCCACTCATCGACCCAACTGATGCGCGTATGCCTCAAGTGATTGAGGAGCTCTCTAAGCGTGTCTACGATCTCGTCTCTGAATACCAAGGCTCAATTTCAGGTGAACACAATGATGGCCTGGTCCGCACCCCTTTTGTAGAGCAGATGTTTGGAAAAGAGATGTACGCACTTTTCGGACAGGTTAAACAGCTCTTTGATCCTAAGGGCATCTTTAACCCTGGTAAAAAAGTTGGCACGACCTACGCTCAGTCTGCGACCTACCTCGACCTTGGCAAATAAGGCTGTTTCGGCTATAGTAGGGCAACATGACGATTGAGCTTACTGCTACCAAGCGAACCCAAAAGGGTAATGCCCTCGACACTATCCGTGCGGGTGGTGCTATGCCCGCGGTCGTGTATGGCCCTAAGCAGGAGGCTCTCTCTATAACAGTAAACGCTCGGGATTTTGGAAAGGTACTCAAGTCTGCCGGAGAATCAACGATTGTTACGGTGATTATTGACGACGCACCGATCCCGACCCTTATCCATGAGGTTGACCGTGACCCAATTACGAACACTCCTCGTCACGCTGATTTCTACGCCATTGTGAAAGGTCAGAAAGTGCAGGTTATGATCCCACTTGAATTCGTTGGAGATTCTGAGGCAGTGAAGGGAGGTGCAAACCTTATTAAGACCATGCACGAGATCGAGGTCGAGGCCGACCCGATGAGTCTCCCGCACGAACTCACTGTTGATATTTCAAAGCTTGTAGCTATTGGCGATCAAGTATTGGCGCAAGACATTACGCTTCCAGCTGGAGTGACACTTGTCGGTGATACTGAAGAGGTGGTCGCGATTGCCGCTCTTGCCAAGGAGGAGGTGATAGAAGAGTCACCAGTTGCAGTCGACATGACTGCTATCGGCGACTCTGTAGAGCGCGGAAAGAAGGAAGAGGAGGCAGAGGCGCCCCCTGCGGAGTAAATACTTGGTACACTGACCCTATGCGGGTCTTTTTTGTTTGCCTCGTCCTTTTTGGATATTTTCTTGCACCGAGTGTGCATGCGCAGTTCCTTACTGATGCAGACAAGGTACGCCTTCAGGAGGAGTATAACAAAATACAAGCTGAAATTGTTGAGTGGCAGAAAGTGCTTGATGAAACGCGGGCGAAGAAAAGTACTCTACAGGGTGATGTGACAGAACTCAATGCACTGATTAAAAAGGCAGAGGCAAACATTCGTCAGAGAAATGTGACCATAACTAAATTGTCGGACGATATACAAGCAAAGTCAGCTCTCATTTCTGAATACGAGGAGCGTCTGGTGCGGGGTCGCATGTCGCTTGCGGAAATGCTACGGCTACAGCACGTTGCGGACGAGCGTGCACTGGTGGAACTCATACTATCCGCAGACACCTTCACCTCTTTCTACGGTGACCTCGAGGCTATCGCCGTCGTTCGACGCGATTTACAGAAGTTGTTTGCTGAGATTCGGGATGTGAAAGATGCCACCGAAGTGGAAAAAAAGGCCCTCGCAGAAAAGCGGAACCTTGAACTCGATGCACGGTTTGATGTCGAGCGAACTAAAAAACAAATTGCGGTAAATGAAGCAGAGAAGAAAAAATTGCTCAATATTACTAAAGATCAGGAAAAGGCATACTCGGGAGTGCTTGCAGAGCGTCAGCGTAAGGCTGAGCAGTTGCGTGCTGCGCTTTTCCCACTTCGTGATGCGGTAGGCATTTCATTCGGTACCGCATTGGAGCACGCCATGTACGCGGCACAAAAGACTGGCGTTCGTGCGGCGCTCATCCTCGCCATACTCTCGCAAGAGTCTGATCTGGGTAAGAATGTTGGGTCTTGCTACGTGACCGACCTCGACAGCGGTGATGGTGCAGGTAAAAATACTGGCTCAGTTTTTCAAAAGGTAATGAAGTCACCGCGTGACACGGTGCCGTTTGAACAAATTACGTCTGCACTCGGTCTGGTCTGGGGCGCGACACCAGTATCGTGCCCGTTGGCTGCAGTATTTACCCCAAATCGTGGGTACGGAGGTGCTATGGGACCGTCTCAATTTATCCCTTCGACTTGGATGCTTTATGAAAAACGGCTTGAGTCTACACTCGGGGTAGTACAGGCAAATCCGTGGGATGCCAAGCACGCCATCATGGCAACTGCCCTCTATATACAGGATCTAGGTGCGGCAGGCGGCACATACAGTGCAGAGCGCAATGCCGCCTGCCGCTATTATTCTGGACGCGCGTGCGATACTCGAAAACCAACTAATTATTTCTACGGTGACTCGGTGATAAAAAAAGCCGAGGCGTTTCAGGAAAACATAGACTTCCTCAAGGGGTTGTAGTGGAAAACAGGATTGGCCGTCAAGGTAAGTGCTACTATGCATGTAGTATGGCAGATTTGACTAATTCACAAACCATTCCAGCACGGACAGTCCCTACTCACAACGGCAATTTCTTACTGTATGCAATCGTATTGATCATTGTTGCGGTCGCCGCGCTAGATCTGTGGCAGGGGCAGGGCATGGGCGGGAGCGCATCGCTCCTCGTTCGTTCGATAGACGGTGTGCGTTCGGTTCAGTCGCTGTCCCTAGAGACAGGCACTTTAACTGCACTGCCCGATGTTTCAGTAGATGGTATGAATACGCGTTCACTCCGCACTTTTACCATGTCCGATGATACCGTGATTACGGTCGACCTGGCAGGTGTTGTCCGCAAAACGCCAGGTGACTCAGAGCGTGTGACGCTCCTCGTAGCATCTGCGGTACCCACATCTCCACTTACGCCGCTTTCAGTCTGGGGAGACGCGCAAAGAGTCGCGTGGGTAAGTCCTGCAGACAACTCCATACAGGTTTTCGAAAAAAACGATCGCGGAGTGTACCTACCAATCTTTGTGCGCTCGGGGATACCAGTGAGCTCGATGCAGTTCACTTTAGATGGTACCGCGCTCGTGGTAGCTAAAATTGGTTTGACTGAAACAGCAGTTTCGATGATTTCCTTTGACTCTGAAGAAGTTAGGGAGGTCACACACGTACCTGGTTTTGCAACAGTCATCCCTCAGTCACTATGATGTACATAAAAAATATTGCGGCGGTAGGATTACTTGGGCTCGTTGCATTTGGGTTTGCTCTCATGCCTGCTCCGGAGGAAACTCAGGCATCCTGCACCCAGGTCGTGCGTGAAGATGTGTGGTATTCCGGAACGACAGATAGTGGCGTGCTTAATGAGCGACTGTACCAGCCTATCGACTGTGCAATATGGGCACAGGAAAATGGTGTTTTGTACTGGAATGAATCAGTCACCAATCGTCCATGGGAGTATGATCCGTACGAGACTGTCTGTCTCGGTATCACGAACCCAACCGGTGATGTTGCTAAGCCACCAGTTCGTCCTGCACTCGCTAGTGCTGGTCAACCAGTTGAAGTGTTGTACCGCTCAGGAAATGTTTGTCCTGCAGTAGTAGTCACCGCGTCTCTTGTAGCAAACCCAAGCGCCGTTATTCGTGGTGAGCAGTCGCTCCTTACGTGGGCGTCGACTGGTGCAACGAGCTGTACTGGAAGTGGGTTTAGTACTGGTGGCGCAACCTCTGGCTCAGTAAGCGTCTCACCGCAACAGACGACAAATTACACAGTCACTTGCACCGGACTCGGTGGGCAGGCAACAGCTGCTGCGCAGGTGACAGTAGCAGATGGCTCGCTTCAAGTTTCGTGTCGCGCACATCCATCACAGGCAGCGATAGGTGAGGATGTGCTCTGGTCTTCAACAGTTACGGGCCCTGCTGGGGCCTACACTTACGCGTGGAGTGGCACAGATGGACTCAGTGGTACGCTCACACAAGTTTTTAAGCAGTATCAGACTACCGGATCAAAAAACGCATCGCTTGTGGTTAGTGTTGTGCCTGCACAGGGCGCGTCAGAGAGCAAAACGGTAGCGTGTGAGAACAGTGTCTCTATTGTTTCTGGAGGTGGTGGTGGAGGTGGAGGTTCGCAGTGCTCTGACGGAATAGACAATGATGGGGACGGTAACGTGGACCTTGCCGACCAAGGTTGTAGTGGTTCAGGCGACGACAGCGAGGCGACGACGTCCACTGCGACTGCGCAGTGTTCCGATGGTATAGACAATAACGGTGACGGAAATGTTGATTTTCCAGAGGACCTAGGATGCTCATCTCTCACGGACAACCTTGAGCTTCTTGAACCAGCGACACTCACATTTTCTGCTGCGCCGCCGCTTATAAAAAAGAATCAGTCGTGCACACTTACACTTTCTGCACTTAACGTATCATCGTGCTCACTGACCGGCCCAGGAGTGTCGCGCGGATACACCGCGCAGAACGGCATTATTTCGCTCAAGGAAGTAGTGACACCCGAGCTTTCCCAGACTTCCACGTACAAACTCTCCTGCAGCAGTCTTGATGGTAAGACGGTGACGAAATCTGTCGATTGTAAAATTGCGCCGACGTTCCAGGAGATTTAACACATGTCACGCGTGCGCGAACTGCTAGCGTGGTGTCGGGATCATAGAGGACATCTGGTGCTTGTAGCTGTGGTCGCAGCGATCGGTGTCGTTTCAGCACTCAGTGCCTATCGACTAAACGGAACAGTATACGCAACACTGATAGGTACAGATGGGTCGATGCGGTCGGTATCTTTTTCGCTGCAGGCCATGCACGAGCTCGAGTATCTGGTGTTTCAGCCAGACGGTCTGCGCTCGCTTATTGCTGTCGTGCCTGCGCCTCAAGGGGGAAACAGTGCTTTTGTCACACGTACGAAGGGCGCGCCCCCGGAACTGCTTATAGGTAATACGGATGGTGTAGAGACACGTGTGGTTGCGGTAGGTGAGGTGTCTGACCCGCGCTGGTCTCCTCAGGGCACGAGTATCGCATTTGCTACGCGTGACGATGCGGTAGAAGAAATCTCGCCAGAAGCGTGGGTAGTGGTACGCGCAGTCGAGCAGGGCGATACACTCACCGTTGGTCGCGGGTACGAACCACACCCATCACCGAGTCAGCGTACCTTTGCACTCACATCACGAGGGATCGCACTTTTATCGTACAGCGATGCACCGCCGAGTATTGTGGTAGCAAGTCCTGTGCCAGTACCACTCTCAACGCCGTTTGCAGTTTCCCAGGACGGTACGCGCCTCGCATGGGTAGCTCCCGCAGATCGATCGCTTCAAGTTTTTGAAGAGAAAGATGGTTATTTTGTACCACTGATACTTGAAAAAACTTTTATTCCGGAGACTATGACGTTTTCCCCTGATGGGGCCTATCTATTAGGCACCACGCATACTGACGCAACTACAACTGTGTCTGTATTTACCATTACGACTGGTAGGGTGCGTGCGTTGGGTGAATTTAATGGTTTTATGAGGCTACTTACCTGGTCCAATGAATAAAGCAATTATCGCAACCCTGGTGTTTTTTGTATTATGCACATCGTCGGTTTTTGCAGTGGGTCACCGTGGTGGCGGAACTTCGCGTCCTGACCTCTCTGCGGGGGCCGTTACACCAACAGCTGCCACTGTTGGTACTGCGGTCACACTTTCCGCAACTATTACAAATTTTGGCTCAGCATCGACTGGCACTAGTTTTACAAATCTATTTCAACGTGCGACTGATGCTTCCGGAACTAGCGCAACAGACATTGGTACGCACAGCGCCTCAACGCTTGCTGCAGGAGGGAGTACCTCGGCAACATACTCGTACACCTTCCCATCTGCTGCAACCTGGTACGTTCGTCTCTGTGCAGACAAAAGCTCGTCTGCAAGTAGTGGGACTATTACCGAGTCAAACGAGAACAATAACTGCGGTGCATGGACAGCAGTGACCGCTACTGCACCAGCCGTACCAACCGCAACACTCTCTGGATCTCCCACCTCGATTACTTCAGGCCAATCAGCGACCCTGACCTGGTCATCTACTCATGCGACGAGTTGTACTGGTACCAATTTCAGTACAAGTAATGCGACCACAGGTTCCGTAACGGTGACACCCACCACTACTACGACCTACACAGTATCGTGCTCTGGGGCAGGAGGGAGTACGAGCCAAAGTTTTTCAGTTTCTGTCTCGTCGGGCGGAGCCACGTCTACTACCTACAGTGGAGCGCAGTGCTCGGGCGGAACGCTCGCGGGGACGTATGCAGCATCGACTGACACGTGCGTATCGTACTGCACAGGACTTTCTGCAAGCTGCTGCACCACGCGCGCTGTAGTAAGCGAGGATTTTGGCACCGAGACGTACACGTGTTCTGCCTATACCAACACGCAAAGCACCGTTACGGCAAATCCAACAACAGAGTGTACGTGGGTGGCTGGGGAACCCATTGGATGCGTAAGTACTTCGTGGACTGCACGTACTATGTCATATGGCGCGGCAGTCACTGCTGGTATTGTTTCTAACCCGGCCAGTGTCGCAGCGGGAGAGTCTGTGTTACTTACCTGGTCATCGGCAAATGCAACAAGTTGTACAGGGACCAACTTCAGTACTGGAAATGCTGTGTCTGGCTCAGTCACCGTCAATCCCTCGGCGACCACTCTGTACTCGGTCGCATGTACTGGTGCTGGTGGCAGTGCGACCGCATCCGCAACGACTACCATCGAGTCTTTTAGGGTCTCGTGCTCTATTGATACCGCTCTGCCGCAGACCGGAACGCCTATTACATGGACCGCACTGCCTGAGTTTGGTTCGGGCACATATAGCTACGTTTGGAGTGGGAGTGACGGTCTCTCAGGAACAGGATCTACAATAGAAAAGACATATACCACGGGCGGGTATAAGAGCGCGCAGGTTGCTATTACTTCAGGCAATACTACAATTACCACAGACTGCCCCTATACAGCATGCACTGGTCCTACGTGTGCATGCGCGAGCGAGCAGTGCACGAGCGCATACGCTGCTAACCAGTGGTATACCGGGACAACGACGCTCGTATACAGTGAACGCACGTATCAGGCATTTGATTGCAGTACGCTCGGTCTCGGTTACTGGAATCAAACCGTTATCTATTACCCAGGCGAGTTCGATCCTATTGGGACGATATGCGCGTCTGTCTCGTCACCCACAGGGGTAGTGGCAAAGACCGCTGAAACAAACATCTGGTATTCATCTGGATCAGCATCGTGTACCTCTGGCACCACAGGATGCGGCACAACTGTGTCAGGTTTCGGACGTGATATTTCTGCGGACACACCAACGCTTAGTTCAGGCACTTTAGCGCAAGGAGCCATATTGAGTTTTCTAGCACCCATTTTGAATCTCGGAACCGATTATGTGTCGTGGGTGTTTCAAAATAGATTTCAGATAGATCTATGGAATGATGGTACGTACGACGTAACACTTGATGACCTCGGAACATCGCAGAGTGTCGTCGAAGAACAAATCTCGACTATGTGTTCTGGCGGGACGCTCGTCCGTCAGGGTAGTGAGCTCGAGGATGACGGTGGTGGCGGTGTTGATTATGCGGACAAGCAGCGCGTTGTTACAAGCTGCGCACTCGGAGCAGGCGAGTGCTGTAATGCCGAGTTTTGGGCAGACAGTAATCCATATCCAACCACGAACTACACACGCTATAGCTGGAAGGTGTACGACGGTGCGTGGTCGCTTGTAGCACGAACCACCCCATCAGCCGATTGTGCCACAGGAAGAAATTGCACGAGTGCAATTAAGGCAACGCGTACCGGCAACCTCTACACCATTTCTCCTGGGTCTCAATCGATCTCGTTTTCGCCAACGTGGACCGCTGTCCCTGGTACGCATGCAATCCGCGCCTGCGCTGATATCCCGAGCGAGGCATACCCGGAAAGTGATGAGGGGAATAACTGCGGAGCAAGTTACACATTTTCTATCTCGGGACCTGACTTTACTGCGAGTATCCCAAATATTGCATCGGGCTCTTTAATTACTAACCAAGCGGTGGCCTTTAACACAACGGTTACTAATAATGGACTTGCGCATACAGGGACCTTTCCTGTGCGCTTTCAGATAGACTTAGAGAATAATGGGAGCTGGAACACGAATCTAGATACTTTTGTGGCAACTATCGGTGCTGGAGGCACGCTTGTAGCAGTGTCGCCAGCATGGACTGCAGCTGTCGGCACGCATGCAATCCGAGCATGTGCAGATATACCGTCAGCTGTAGACGAAACTAATGAAGCTAACAACTGTGGGGGCTCGCTTGTGGTGACTATTGAGCCGCCAACGCAGTGTGCAGACGGCCTCGATAATAACGGGAATAGCCTCATCGATACCGATGATCCTGCATGTTCGTCAGGCGAAGATATCACTGAGGAGTCGCACGAAAGCTCAACACTCACTATTGTTTCAAGTAGAAGCACGATCCGTGCCGGGAGCTCCGTCACTATTACATGGACTGCAAGTGAGGTGGTGGACAGCTCGTGTGCCATCGTGGCCTCTACTGGGACAACGTGGCCACTGACTGGTACTGGGGGGTCAGTGGTAACTGGGGCTATACAGCAGGAGACTATCTTCACACTCTCCTGTACGTCTATGCAAACAGGGCAGTCAGTCTCAGCTGTTGTTACCGTGAGGCTCGCGCCTAAGTTCGAGGAGATATAGGTTGCGGTTGGGCTCATTTCTGGTATACTCCTACGACATGAAGGCAGCCATCCATCCGAAAGATTTTAGACCAGTTATTTTCGACGATGTCGAGTCGGGTACGCGTTTTTTGATAGGCTCAACCATCCATGCGACTGAAAAAGCAAAGTGGGATGATGGAAAAGAATATGACCGCGTGACCGTAGAAATCTCGTCAGCGTCGCACCCATTCTATACAGGCAAGAAAGTCACTATTGACCGTGCCGGCCGTGTTGAGCGCTTTAAGGTCCGAGCTTCTAAGAAGACTGCTAAGTAACGATTCGTTGCGCTACACTACAGGTAGCGCTTTTTTGTATGGCGACACTAGAAGACTATCGTAAAGATCATCGAACCGCGTACTTCGCTGGCGAGTATGACCGTCTCGGTGTGGAGATACTCAAGGCAGAGGAGTTAACGCGTGACCCAGGCCTTGCCGCGCTCGCACTTGAAGAGATGAGTGAACTCCGCACCCAACAGGCAGAAGTGATGAGGCAGATGGAACACATACTCAAAAGCGATGAGGAGACAGAGAGCGAGGCGGTCGCCGGGGTTATGGAGTTTCGTGCGGCAGCCGGGGGCGACGAAGCGTCACTATTTGCAGAGGAGCTTGCACGTATGTACCAACGGTACGCCGAGATGCAAGGCTGGGAGGTAAAACTTCTTGACGGACTTAGGTCGTTTGAAATAAAGGGCAAGGGGGTGTACGACGCCTTGCAATATGAGACTGGCGTTCACCGGGTCCAGCGCATCCCCGCTACAGAGAAAAACGGACGCATTCATACCTCGACTGCATCGGTCGCCATTCTTCCTATACGGAAATATACTAAGACAGTACTAAACCCTACAGACCTCGAGATGGAGTTCTCGCGCTCGGGTGGAGCTGGTGGGCAGAACGTAAATAAAGTTGAAACGGCAGTACGTCTCATTCATAAGCCGACAGGGCTCGAGGTGCGATCCCAATCCGAGCGCTCGCAGGCTGCAAACCGAGAAAAGGCAATGCAAATTCTCGCAGCAAAGCTCGAAAATTTTGAAGAAGAAAAGGCGGCTCGGGAGCACTCAGAGGCGCGGAAGGCGCAAATAGGGACGGGCGATAGATCAGAGAAAATACGGACGTATAACTTCCCGCAGGACCGCCTTACCGACCACCGTATCAAGGAGTCGTGGCATAATCTGCCCAGCATTATGGAGGGGAACTTAGACCCCATTATAGAGACGCTTAAGGCTAAGGTGGCCGAAGGAGGGGGTATTGGTGACGCGTTGCCCAGCGAGGAGTGATATGCTAGACTGACCCCTATGTTAGAGACTAAAAATGGCCTCGTAGAAGCCCTGTTTAAGGTGGGGGCACACTTTGGATACGCACGTAGCCGTCGCCACGCAACGATGAAGGGCCTCGTTTTTGGCACAAAAAATCAAACAGACATTCTCGATCTTACAAAGACCAGCACCATGCTCGAGTCTGTGCTCGCCTACGTAAAAGCACTCGGTGCCCAGGGTAAAATACTACTTTTCGTATCCGGAAAACCTGAAATGGCTCAGCTCATACGTGAGACTGCAGCATCTATAAACATGCCGTTTGTCGCAGGGCGCTGGCTTGGGGGTACACTATCTAACTTTCCAGAAATTAAGAAGCGAATGAATCGTATGAAAGAGCTTATTGATGAGCGCGAAAGTGGCACTTCAGTAAAGAAGTACACGAAGAAGGAACGTCTTATGATTGGTCGAGAAATTGCTCGTCTCGAAGAGAACTTCACTGGCATCGTGTCTCTTGACCGAATCCCAGACGCGCTCGTTGTCGTTGACACAAAGCGCGAGGATAATGCGGTAAAAGAAGCCCGGGGACTCGGTACTCCTGTTATTGGCATCATGAACTCAGACTGCGACTTATCTCTGGTCACACATCCTGTCGTAGGTAACGATGCTTCGCGCGACAGTGTCGAGTATTTCCTTAAAGAAATTACTGGTGCATACGAAGCGGGACGTGTGCAGGGTGCATAGTATACTAACTATATGATTTCTTCTGATATCGTGAAGGAACTTCGCGAACGTACGGGCATTTCAGTCATGCAGTGTAAGGTTGCGCTTGAAGAGGCAGGGGGTGATATCGAGAAAGCGCTTATGATTCTCCGAAAGAAAGGCTCGTCTATTGCTGACAAAAAGGGAGATCGTGAGCTTGGGTCTGGTATTTTTGCAACCTACACACACGCAAATAAAAAGGTGGCGTCGGTAGTCGAGCTCCTATCTGAGACTGACTTCGTGTCAAAGCACGAGGATTTTGCGAAGCTCGCTTACGACATAGCGCTCCAGGTGGCTGCGTCGAGCCCTGAGTATAAATCTCGCGCTGACATACCTGCAGAGAAGCTTGAGCAAATAAAGAGTCTGTACACAAAGGAAGTCGAAGGTAAACCAGAAAACCTTAAGGAGACTATTCTCTCCGGAAAAGTCGACGCCTACCTTAAAAACGTTGTGCTTATGGAGCAGGTGTTTATTAAGGACGACACGCTCACGATACGCCAGCTTATCGACAATGCGGTACAAAAGTTTGGTGAGCGCATAGACGTCGGTGATTTCAAGCGTTACGTAACTAAATAGTATGCTTACCCCTGCGGTCTTACTTCTTATCGCGCTGTCTGCGATACTCGGTTTTTTCTCGCTGAGACGTTACGAAACAGCGCACGGAATTCGATTTCTTAATGCACAGCGATCAGTACTCGATGAGCGCGCTCTAGAATTGTGGCGCACGATGGTGCTGGGCGGTGTACCGCTTTCCTGGCGCAACTATGTGAAGGCGCTCATTCATTCTGCAACGCATTTTGGTGTACAAAGTGCAGTTGAGGCAGTGCGGGCACTTGAGCGCCCACTCGCTCGACTGTCGTATAAAATGCGCGTCTCTGCTCCAAAGGGTGGGGGCGCCCCCGTATCAAACTTCTTGCGGACCATAACTCCCGAGAAGAAATAACGCCGCCTTAGCTCAGTTGGAAGAAAAGTAATAGGTTTTACTTTTCTTCTGGTGCCATATAATGGCATTGGCCGCCCGAAAGGGCTGGCCAAAAGTGGGACGAGCAACGCCTTGCATTCTGTGAGCCGCCTTAGCTCAGTTGGTAGAGCAACGCTTTTGTAAAGCGAAGGTCCCCAGTTCGAATCTGGGAGGCGGCTCACAGGATGTAAGCTTTTAGAAACTAAAATCTTGCTTCCAGTGTTCACTCGAGAATATGCGCAAGCGCCTATTCTCCTCACTCACACGGAAGTAAATCTCAGGTCCCCAGTTCGAATCTGGGAGGCGGCTCACAAAACAAATCAATAACACTATCTATGCTTTTTAATAATCGTGAGGGTGTTGAGGAGGGGCGCAGTGTACGCGAGGCGCGCGTGCGTGCCGCGTTACTAGTACTCTGGTTCAGGGGAGGATTTTTCAATGCAGAGTTGTCGTTGGTGACTCGGGTTAGAAATTTTTTTGGATTAAACTGGGACGAAGCCACTGAGCTTGCGATACGTCAGGTACAGCGGACAACTACGAACCGTTCGAAACTTTAGAGCCGCGTCCACACACCTTAATTACGGACACTTCTATCTGAAGTGGTTGCGAGTAGGTTGAGAGGAAGTTTAGATTCTAAATCGGTGAGTGAGGTGAGGCCGTTAAAGTTTTTACCGTTTATCACGTACGCAGGGAAGGGAGGTTTCATGCCTACGACCGCAGTGAGCGTCTGTATGGCTCCTAAGTCTAAGTTGTAGTCGAATGAGTACACCCTGAGCCCAGGATACGTTTGTCGAAGATACGAGAGCGCATACCCTGCTTCTGCACACTCCGGACAGTCACCTTTGTTTGAGTAGAAGTAAAGCACAAAGACGGGTTTCAGGTTCTTACACTCCTTCGCAAGTCTCTTCATAAGGAGGTAATCCTTGATCTGGAGAAGTGTATACTGGCGCTTAAGCTTAAGCACCTCTTCGTTGTCACTCCCGAGCCTCTCCTCAGCGTATGAAAGTTTGTCAGAAAGGTCATTAAGTTCGCTCGAAAGCACAGTGCCTTCAGACACCTCAGAGCACGGAGCCTCTGCCAATAGATCAAACTGTGTTTCGAGAGAGAGAGTGTCAAGCGCGATTTTATCCTCAATGTGTGCAAGCTCTGCAACCCGCATAGTATTAAGGTAATTAACTGCATACAGCACCGTACCAAAGAGCAGTACCGTTATGGCGAGCGCGAGAGCCGCATTTCGTTGCGTAGGTGTCATAGTTATCGCCAGGCATTTCTAACCCCGAGAGCAACGTGTGCAGTCGAGCGAAAAAGCCAGAATGGGGCAATGAGTGAGTAAATTACTAAGTACCAGACAATGTCGCGCGCGATGGGCTTCGTCGAACCAGAAATACGTTTTCCAATATACATAGTAGTTGTTACCACTGCAATACCTACTATGCCGAGTGCAAAGATACCTGTTACTGGGACGTAAAACCAGTCAAACGATGGAAGTGAAAACGCAAATGACCACGGAACATCTCCTTGCGTTGCGATAGCGGTAGCGATAAGCCTAGCGGCGTCAGCAACTGTGAGCACGAAAAGCCCCATACCTGCGATGAGTGCCAGTATACCGAGTGGCATGACGAGGAGACCCAAAACGCCGTGGCGAGGGTTCAAAATAAGACCTCGGTAGTCGTACGAGTTACGCATAAAGCCAGACGTCCAGCGGGTACGCTGCTTTATTAGTCCCCAGACGGTGTGCGGGGCCTTAGTAAATACTTGCGCGCGTGGAGCGTTCTCGATCTTATAGCCGTTCTTTTGGAGGCGCATCGCCATCTCCATGTCTTCGGTCTGGTGCCCGTGACGGAAATGTCCTACTTTCTCCAAAATAGACTTTCTGTAGAAAGAAAATGGGCCAGGCGTAACATAGAGACCGTTTACTGCTGCGAGAATGTGACGAAGTGCCACACCTGCAAGGTACTCGGCGTACTGCATTTCCTGCAACATGTTTTTAGGCTCGTGGACGGTCATAGATGCGGTAACTGCACCGACCTGTGGGTCATCAAAGTGCGCCAGCACTTCTTTAAGTGCGCTTGGGTGGACAAACGAGTCGGCATCGAGACAGCCGATAAACTCCGCGTCAGTTTTCTGAATGCCAAGGTTTACTGCAGAGTGTTTACCCCCGTTTTCTTTATGGATAATCGTTATTGATGGATGCTCTGCGTACGAGTCCATCACTTCACGCGTGTTGTCTGTCGAGCCATCGTTTACTAAAATAATTTCTAGTTTGTCAGCAGGGTAGTCGAGAGCAAGGAGTGAGGCCACGGTGCCGCCGATAGTGGTGCCTTCGTTCCAGCACGGGACAATAACTGCAGTTTTAGGAAAGTTGCTTTCGAGGCGGTTTTTTTCTCTACGTGAACGGGCGTCACGCGAAAGAAAGGTGAGGAGTGCGAACACCTGGAAGTAGAGCGCCAGAAATAGCGTCACATACAAAGCTGCCTCGGTCATACTGGTCAGTATAGCAAAATATGGCTTAAATTCTAGCGGATCGTTGCGCCAAACTCTTTTGTCGTAGCAGCCTCTACTTGCTTGTGAATCGCCTCAACAACTTCATTCGTAAGGGTTTTTTCAATTGATCGGTAGTTAATGCGATAGGCATAACTCATCTTGTCGACTCCGAACTTTTCATCATTCTCATATTTGTCGATAAGGAGCACCTCCTCTACCAAATCTCCGGCGATGTCGCGCACGGTGTCGAAATAGTCATTCGGCACAAACGATTTAGGGACAACAAAAGAAATATCACGTATAGAAGGTGGGAACTTAGATACGTCCTTGTACGTTTGCCCAAGCACGAGCTGTTTTTTAATGCGCTCGTCCGTAGACCAAAGTAGGCGAATGTCAGGTAGCGCCATAGACGCTATAGCTGGTCGCTCAATACCAAAACCGAAGGCCCAGCCGTGATAGCCCTCAACACCCATTTTCTTAAGCACACTAGCCTTTGGCATACCTGAACCTAAGAGCTCGAGCCAGTCGCCCTTTGCTGGACCCTCGGCCGCAGTGCCTTTAACATAAAGCTCCACTTCGAATGAGGGGTCTGTGTACGGGAAGTTGTCAGGATTTATGCGGAACTTCATCTGAGGGCCAAAGATTGCGTGCACAATGTCACCGAGTGCTTTGTGCAAATCTTCAGGAACAATTGGTTGTGAGACGGGCGCGATGTACCAGCCGCCAAACTGGTGGAAGACATTCATGTGTCTACTGTCTACCTCGTCCTTTCGGTACACTTTGCCGTAGCAGAGTGCGCCCATAGCATCGCCCTTCGCGATGCGTTCTTTAATCTTTGGGTCGTTAAGATAGTAGTACCAGAACACAGTGTCGTGAGTACGTAAGATATTTTTTTCGTCCACGTAGTAGGTGTCGGACTTTGAGCGTGCGGGATGCTCGGGAGGGAAGTCGAAGAGGTCAAACGAAATGTCGGTAGGTACAATTTCTGGAATGGTGATTATGTCGAAGTCCTTAAAGGCGTCCGCGCGTTTCACTCGTTCAGATATTTCATAAAGCGGCGAGCCAGGGGTGCGCGAAAGGTCGGGCATGTCTAGGTAGCGCTCCATACGTCGCGCCTCAGCGTCCGCACGAGCCTTGAGGTGTTCGCGTAAGCGCTTTTCATCGTCTAGCGGTATAGTGATGTCCATAGGTCTTACTATACCAAAGTCATGGATTATATACACATAGACGGACTCAGGATAAGCGGAAAGCACGGACACTATGTCAGCGAGCGTAGGGGCGCACAGGAGTTCGAAGTTTCAGTCAAAGTTGCGATAGATACCGTAAAAGCAGGTAAGTCAGACAAGCTCCGCCACTCACTAAACTATTCGCACATTAAAACGATAGTTGAAGATGTTTTCGCCGCCGCTCCGCGCTACCTTCTCGAAACCCTTGCCGAAGACATCGCAAAGAAAGTCTTAAAAGACAAACGCGCTCGCGAAGTCACCATCACCATCAAAAAACTCCACATCTGGGAAAACGGCGTCCCTGGAGTTACAATTGTAAGAAAGTTGGCTTAGCAACATGATTATCTCTCTGACATTTGTACAAGTTTTGCTAGGTTCAATCATTCTCGCAGCATTACTTTGTCTAGTTCAATGGTTGCTCTTAAAGTGGATCGCCGCACGACTAGAGCAATCGATTCGCCATGAATATGAAGTTAAATTAGAGGATTATCGTTTTGAACAGTTACTAAGACAGAAGGCAGAGAGTGTCGCAGCACTGTTTTCAAGGTGGATTAAGTACAGAGGTCACGAGCTGGAACTTCTAAGTACTAATGAATTAAGTACCTATTATGAAGATCTAAATCGCATGTCGTTTGAGCTTGTCCTCTGGGTAAAGGATGATGCACTTCTCAATGAAATAATGCACACTTTACAGTTAAAAGAGGGGGCAACTAGCGACCCAAGAGTTTTAGTTGGTAAAATTAGAAGGTACATTCAAAATTCTGATAAAAATTCCTCCTCGACGTTCGACTCAAATAATATAACTCTTTGGCCTAAAGCTGAACTCGCGAATAAGATATTTACAGCAGATAAATAGCCGAACTAGCTGTGTCCGTAACTCTTCTGAATCTCTCGATACTGTTGATATAGTGACGTCCGACGCTACTATCTAAATCTAGGCTTTTCTGAAACGGGGGACGGACTTACCGTTATGTTCGACCATGTCGAGCCATTCTTTTACAGGGCGGACGAAGGTGAGGTGCGGGCCGTAGTTTGCTTGGTACTCAATACCCACCTCCTCGGTCGCTTCGATGATTACAAATTTGCGAGTCGTGTATGTTTTCGTATCGTCTTTGTAATGCACATACGTGCCAGGTATGTCGATTCTGTCTTTAAATGTAGCGATCTCATCCGCCAACTCATTCATAGGCTTATGTCCCATATCTGTTAGTATACAAGGCATGGCAGGGATAAAGCGCAGGGGCCGATTCGACAACAGAGGCCCGGGTAAAAACGGGCCGAGTCCTATGGCCCGCGGAGCGCGCGGTGTCTATGGACCGGTAGAGAAGGAAGAGCGTCGCACTGTTAAGACGGGTTGGGACGAGATGGCACCCTGGTATGCGGGCTGGGCAGGCGGAGGATCAAACTTTCATAAGCGCTACGCTATACCTGAAATTCTTAAGGCGCTGGAGCTGAAAAGAGGTATGCGCTTAGTTGAGCTCGGTTGTGGGCTCGGAGCGCTCCGCGAACAGGTGGAAAAGGCAGGAGTAGACTATGTCGGTGTCGATAAGTCACCGAGCATGATCCGCGAAGCAAAGAAGAATGGGGGAAGCAAGGCACAGTTTTTTGTTTCTGACGTGGCACGTCCAGGCGGCATCGCACTTCCGGTTAAAGAGAAATTTGATCGCGCGGTGTTTATGTTTTCGATACAAGATATCGACAATCATCGCGATGCGATAAAAAATGCAGCGCTCTTACTAAAACCGAGTGGGGAGCTTCTGATTTTTATGGTGCATCCAGCATTTCGTATTCCTCGCCAGAGCGGGTGGGGGACTGATGCAGGACGTAAGCTTACTTATAGACGCGTTGATCGATACAAAACAGAAATAACCATTCCACTTCCGCAGCGCACTGGCGGTGCACAAGTCACGAGCTTTTTTTACCACCGTCCACTTGACTCGTATGCATCGGCACTAAAGGACGCAAGGTTTATGATCTCAGATCTCAAGGAGGTGTACTCTTCGAACGTAGGTTTCGAGTCCGAATTCCCACACTTCCTTCTCATTCGCTCTAAATTGTGATATAGTAATGTTGCCTTCGGGCGGTTTTTATTATGGAAATTCGAAATATTGCGATTATTGCACACGTGGACCACGGTAAAACGACCTTAACGGACGCTATTTTGCGTCAGACCGGGGCTGCGAAGGAGGGGGTCACCATGGACACCAACAAGCTCGAGCAGGAGCGTGGCATTACTATTTACGCTAAAAACGCTTCAGTTACCTACAAGGGTACTAAGATCAACATTGTAGACACACCAGGACACGCAGACTTTGGCTCTGAGGTGGAGCGCGTGCTCCGCTCTATCGACTCGGTGCTTCTTATTGTTGACGCACAGGAGGGACCTATGCCACAGACCCGCTTCGTCCTTAAGAAGTCGCTTGAGCTCGGTCTTAAGCCTATCTTGGTGATCAATAAAATCGATAAGCCAGCCGCAGACGCGCATCGTACAGAAGAGCAGGTACTCGAACTTTTCCTTGAACTTGGTGCAAACGACGAGCAGTCTAACTTTCCAGTAGTCTACGCCATCGGTCGTGAGGGTGTTGCGATGCGTAAGCTTGATGACGAACGCAAAGATCTAACACCACTTCTTGATGTTGTCTTAGAGCATGTAAAGTCTGAACACCCAACACCAGAAGGTACGCCGCTAAAGTTCCAGCCGTTTAACCTCGGGTACGACAACTTCCTCGGACGCCTCGCTGTCGGACGTGTGTATGAAGGCGTCGTGATGCCAAACCAGAACGTCATCATAAAGAAACCAGACGGCACGTCGCGCACTGGCCGCACGGTAAAAGTATTTTCATTTAACGGACTCGAGCGTGTGGAAACAGAAAAAGCAGAAGCAGGAGACATTGTGATGGTCGCCGGACTCCCAGACATTTACATTGGTGAGACCATCACTACAGACGAGTCGGTGCAGCCACTGCCATCTATCCACGTCGACGAGCCAACCATCGCACTTAACTTTTTGGTTAACAACTCACCATTTGCAGGTCGTGAAGGAAAGTTTGTTACCAACCGCCAGATTAGAGAGCGTCTTGAGAAAGAGCTCGAGATCAACGTGGGACTCCGTGTCGACTTTTCGTCCTCAGACTCGTTCCGTGTGTTTGGTCGTGGAGAGCTCCACGTATCTATCCTTATGGAAAATATGCGCCGTGAAGGGTACGAGATCCAAGTGTCACAGCCTCAGGTAATCATTAAGGAAGAGAATGGTCAGAAGATGGAACCCTTCGAAGAAGTAGTAATAGATACACCCGCAGAGTTTCAGGGAGCTATTATCGAACGACTTGGTATCCGAGCGTTCCAGATGACCGACCTTAAGGTACACGGCGACACGGTGCGTATGATCTTTTTGGGCCCTACACGCGGACTCTTGGGTTATCGTAACCAGTTTGTTGTCGACACGAAGGGCGAGGGCATCTTGTCATCCCGCTTTATAGACTTCATGCCGTACGCAGGCGAGATCAAGAAGCGACAGGTCGGGTCCATGATTTCTATGGCTTCCGGCAAGGCACTCGGCTTCTCACTCTATAACCTCCAGGATCGCGGTACGCTCTACATTGGTCCTGCAATCGACGTGTACGAAGGGCAGGTGATAGGAAACACGTCGAAGGGTGAGGAGATGACCGTAAACCCTACGAAAGGTAAGCAACTCACCAACATGCGCGCATCTGGTTCTGACGATGCTATTACGCTCACACCACCACTTACGCTTTCTATCGAGCGCGGACTCGAAGTTATGAACGAAGATGAGTACCTAGAAATCACTCCGCTTTCAGTACGCCTTCGTAAGCAAGCTTTGACCGAGAACGACCGTTCTAAGGCACGAAGATAAGGGGTAGAATACGAAGATGCGAAAGAAAGAGGCCTGGAAGGTATCATTTTTTGACGTGCTACGTGCGCACTGGCGGGGTGCGCGTGGGTTGTATGGCTACTTCTGGGTAGTTGTTTTTGCGTTTTCAGCAAACGCGCTCGCGGGAGTATTTGCTCCACTGTACCTCAAGGAACTTTTTGATGGACTCTCACAGAACGCATCACCAGCAGAGTTAGTAGGCATTTTGTACGTCTTTATGGCAGTTTCGTTTGCTGGGTGGGCAGCGGGGCGTGTCGCATTTTGGTACTTAAACACCTTTCAGTCAAAAAGTATGGCGGTCTTAGCGCAAGATGCACTGGCATACATGCTACATCACTCGTTTTCATTTTTTCAAAACAATTTCGCCGGCTCACTCTCGCAGCGCGTTCGACGTTTTGCTAATGCGTTTGAACGTCTTACAGACACGTTGGTCATAACGCTCATACCTATCTGTATTGGTGCGGTTGGGTCAATATATGTGGTCTATCAGGAAAATACTGCGCTTGCATACATAATGATCGTGTGGATAGCCGTGTTTCTGGCTCTTAACTACGCGTTCTCAATGTTTAAGCTTCCGTACGATGTGCGGCGTGCAGAATTAGATTCAGAAACTACCGGGGTGCTTTCAGATATTGTTACTAATCACAGCTCCATAACACTTTTTGCGGCTTCAGAAAAGGAGAACAAGACCTTTGCTGATGTGACGTTTCGTCGTGCGCACGCCATGTGGATGTCTTGGACCTTGGGATTGGTCTTTGATGGTTTGCAAACACTTATTATGCTCGGCGTGACGTTTGTGGTCTTTTACTTTGCGATTCAATACTGGGCACAAGGACTTATTTCACTAGGTACATTTGTGCTTATTCAGATTTACCTCATTCGACTTTCAGATATGATGTGGGATTTAGGTCGTGTGATTAGACATTTGTATGAAGCGATCACAGATTCAAGAGAAATGGTAGAAATTATGCACCTCGCCTATGACATACAAGACAGTGCTACAGCCAAACCACTTACGGTAACAAACGCAGTAGTGGAGTATATCCATGTCGATTTTAACTTCAACGAAACCAGAAAGATTCTTTCAGATGTGTCTCTTACCATTCCGTCTGCTCAAAAGGTTGCGCTTGTTGGTCCGTCTGGTGCAGGAAAGACTACGTTTATTAGGTTGCTTTTGCGTCTTTATGATGTGACGGGAGGCTCAATAGCAATAGATGGACAGGACTTGCGAAAGGTAACACTCGATAGCTTGAGACGCAGTGTTTCACTGGTGCCGCAGGATCCTGTACTCTTTCATCGATCACTCCTAGAGAATATCCGCTATGGGCGCCCTGACGCAACAGATAATGAAGTCATAGCTGCGTCCAAACTTGCACACTGCCACGAGTTTATTGACTCCTTGCCTGAAAAGTATGAGACGCACGTTGGTGAGCGCGGGGTAAAGCTCTCCGGTGGTGAGCGTCAGCGTGTCGCTATCGCGCGGGCCATTCTCAAAAACGCACCGATTCTGATACTCGATGAAGCTACTTCGTCCCTAGACTCGCACTCTGAAGCACTCATACAGGACGCACTCGATAGCTTGATGAAAGGAAAAACAGTTATAGCAATCGCTCACCGACTCTCTACTATCCGCATGATGGACAGAATTGTTGTGGTAGATGAGGGAGTAATTAAAGAGGACGGTACACACGACCAGCTTCTTAAGACAGAGGGGTCCTTGTATAAAAATCTATGGGAACTCCAGGCCGGCGGGTTTATTATAGAGAAAGATGAGAGTTAGTTTTAAGGCAAAACTGTGGGTATACCCAGGGGACAAGGCCGCGTGGCGGTTTGTCACGGTACCCAAGGTGGATTCTGAGAAATTGAGGAAGACAGTAAAAATAAAACGTGGGTTTGGATCTATTAGGATTTCCGCGAAAGTAGGGAAAACAAAGTGGGATACGAGCGTATTTCCAGACAAGAAAAGCGGTACGTACCTACTGCCTATTAAAGCCTCAGTGCGGCGTACGGAGGGACTAGAAGATGGTGAGGTGGTGCCTGTTATGCTCAAATTCTCAAGAACATGAGTACTGTGCAGAATGTTGCTGTTCTGGTCGAAGAGAGAGAGCCGTCCACAGGCGTGAGTCAAATGGAACGAATCGCTACACGTAGCGCTATACTGGGCACATGGTTGGGAAACGGGTGCTCTATGTAGAGGACGAGAAGTTTTTCGGTGACACAGTTGAGCGGGTACTGACTAGTGTGGGGTACGAAGTGAAGCAGGCTGCAGATGGGGAAATAGGACTTAAGCTTGCGCGCGAATGGCACCCAGACCTTATTTTGCTTGACCTCCTCCTACCTAAAGTTGAAGGGCTTGAGGTACTGCGCCAACTTAAAACAGACTTAGCGACCGAGCGTATCCCTGTCATTATACTCTCGAACCTGAGCACTGAAGACGACGTGGCAAAAGCAACTGCGTTGGGGGCAAAGAAGTTTTTTGTAAAAGCGATCACCCTCCCTGCAACTATTGTTGCAGAGGCCAAAAGCATTCTCGACGGTACCTAACACGTATGGGCTATCCGGTTGAATGGATTCTGATGCTCTTCTTTGTGTGCCTTACGGCGCTCATGTGGTTTCGACTGTGGCGAGCGCGCGGGGTCGAGAGACTAAAGTACGAGTTTATGACTATCGTGGCGCACAAGCTCCGTACCCCACTCACCAGTATTAAGTGGGAGCTGTCCGCACTCCTCTCGCGTACCGACCTCGATCAGACCCTCCTTGAGGGACTGCATCGCGTTGACTCTGCGAGTAACCAACTCCTCGAGCTTGCCAACGTACTGGTCGATGCTGCACACACACAGCGGGGATCGTATGCGTACCAAAAGGAGTCACTCGACCTTGCGCGCTTTGCCGTACAGTCGCTCGCCCGCCTCGACACGCGCGTGCGTGGTAAAAACCTGTCTGTAGTGACAGAAGTGGCGCCGAACCTGCCCACCGTACTCGGCGACCGTGGGCGTGTTGCGTCGGTCGTCGATGTGCTTATTGAAAATGCGGTGCAGTACAACAGAGACGGTGGGTCGATACGTGTCACCGTACGTGCAGAGAAAAAGGCGGTCCGCTTTTTAGTCTCGGACACAGGTATAGGGATTCCTCAGCACCACATGCGGCACCTTTTTACACCGCTCTTTCGATCCGAGTCTGCTAAGCGTGTTGACACGGAAGGGGTCGGGATAGGGCTCTCCGTTGCAAAGAGTATTATTGAGAAACATGGTGGGAAGATAGGCGCAGAGTCGGTGGGAGAGGGGCGCGGCTCTACCTTCTGGTTCACGCTACCCTTGTCGGTCAGCGCTCAGTAGCGCGGAGAACTCTCTTTGGACCTTTTCGAGTTTTGGGTTGATAATTATTGAGCAGTAGGAGTTGTGCGGATTACGAGCAAAGTAATCGCGGTGGTAGTTCTCAGCCTCATAAAATTCAGTCAGTGGTTCGACATCTGTGGCGACCGGTGCTCCGTGTTCATTCGACGCATTAATCTCGGAGATAAACTTTTCACACTCTGCCTTTTGTTCAGGGGTCGTGAAAAAAATAACTGAGCGGTACTGGGTCCCGACATCGTTACCTTGCCGGTTTACAGTCGTTGGGTCATGTGATCCGAAAAAAACAAGAAGGAGATCGTGGTATTTCACTATTGTCGGGTCGTACTCTATTTTGACGCACTCTGCATGTCCCGTGGTGCCACTAGATACCTGTTCGTACGTTGGATTCTGTACCGTGCCTCCTGCGTAGCCAGGGAGCACGCTCGACACGCCTTTCATCATTTTAAATACCGCTTCAGTGCACCAAAAGCAGCCACCACCAAAGACTGCTGTTGCCATTATGCTTTGGATGGGAGGTCAGCAACCGTTTCTTCGGAATCCTTAGGTTCTGGTGGGCGTGGGGTAGGGACTTTAGTCGTATCGAGGTCGAGACACACCGAGTTGATACAGTAGCGCTTACCAGTCGATCGTACCGGACCGTCATCAAAGACGTGGCCGAGGTGTGAGTTACAGCGTGAGCACACTACTTCCATCCAGTTTGCTACAGCACCGCCCATTAGTTCCTTTGTTGCACCAGGAATGGCTTGATCGAATGATGGCCAACCAGTCATAGAGTCATACTTGGCGGTCGACTCAAACAGTGGCTGTCCGCAAACCTTGCATGCAAACGTGCCGTCAGGAGTTTCGGTTAAAAAGTCGCCGGTGTAGGGTATTTCAGTCCCTTTATTTCGTAGCACCTCATACGCCTCTGGGCTCAGTCGTGCCCTCAGCTCCTCCTCATTTGGCATGGTGAAGTCATGTGTCATGGTGCTAGTCTAACACAGTACAAATATGTTGACGGTACGTATGTATAGCGCTCCAAAGTTCGTGGCACAATAGGTGGGTGGCTGACGCATTTGATGTCATCGTTATAGGCGCGGGACCTGCAGGACTCTCTGCGGCGCGCGATTTACAGAAGGGTGGGAAGCGCGTAGTTATTTTAGAAGCGCGTGACCGGATTGGAGGGAGAGTACACACTATCCGAGAACGCGGCGTAGTCGAGGCAGGGGCCGAGTTTATACACGGAGAAAACGCGGTGACGTGGGAGGTAGTCAAAGAACAAAAACTCGAGACGCACATTGCGGGGCCCGAAAACGCTGACTCTTATAGACTCTTTGGCGAAAAGGGAGGGCTTCGCTTTGATACCGACGAGCTCTACAAGCGTTTTCGTGAATCTGATGATGAGCTGTGGAAGTATGATGGTCCCGACATGTCGCTCGCCGAGTACTTTAGAAAGTATGTCACGGACCAAGAGGCTGCGTTTTACAAGGTGCGAGAAATCGCGTGTGACATCGAGTCTGCAGATCCAGGACTCTTGTCAGTGCGAGGAATTGTACATGAAGAACGGTTGGCTACGAATGGACTCAGAAATTTCTGGGTTCCGCATGGGTACGATCAACTTAGTAAAAGCTATGCCGAAGGACTCGATATACGTCTCAGGCACCGTGTCACACGTGTCCGCTGGAAACGTGGCACTGTCTATGTTGAGGCAGAAAACGGCGCGCATTTTAACGCTTCTGCCATTGTGTGCACTATTCCCATCGGTGTTATGAAAAAGTGCCCACCTGATTTTCTTCCTGCACTTCCTGATGCATTTATGCAGTCCGTGCGTGCAATTGGCTTTGGTAATGCATCAAAGATGACATTGTGGGTCAATGGGCCTGTGCCCGATTTTCACTTTCTTGCGACATCGGGTGTTGTTGGCCACTGGTGGCAACGTGGGTTTGGTGAAGAAACGGTGATTGTGGGCTTTGCTGGTGGAACGCTTGCTGACCAGTTGGGGAAACTGAACGAACGCGATGCAATAGAGGCGGGCATTGCAGACCTCGCTGATGGTTTAGGAAGTGCAATAAAACACATGATTGTGCACGCACGGCACTTTACCTGGGGGAGTGATCCATTTGCATACGGATCGTACTCGTTTCCGACGGTGGGTATGGAGGATACGAGGGACGTGTTGCAGCGCCCAATTGAAGATACTCTGTATTATTGTGGAGAAGCGACTAATACTCGTGGTCACTCTGGCATGGTCCACGGCGCAATCGAAGAAGGTAAGCGTGTGGCACGTGAGATTTTAGCTTCAGGAAAGGCTTAGCCTCCCCTGAACGCGGTATACTCTATACATGGCGAGTAGACGCGTTCAGTTTACTGAAGGTGAGTACTATCATATTTATAATCGCGGTGTAGATAAAAGAATTATTTATACGTCTCACTCTGAGTATGTCAGATTTATGGCGTATTTAGTGATGATGAATAGCAAACAGACCGTGCGAGCTGATACGTTTCTCTCATACTCATCACGGACTCCTCGTGATGTGCTTTCGTATCGCATAGAGCCGCTTGTTGCTATAGGTGCGTTTTGTTTGATGCCCAACCACTTCCATTTATTACTTACTCCACTATGCGAAAAGGGAATAGAACGGTTTATGCATCGTATTGGAACTGCGTATACGATGTTCTTCAACACTGCTCATGAGCGATCCGGAAGTTTATTTCAAGGTACGTATAAAGCGGTACATACAAGTACTGACAGACATCTTAAGTATTTATATTCGTACATCCACCTGAATCCGGCGAATGAAAAGTATGAAAGTAGCAAAGCGCTCAGTACGGCGCTGACCTACAAGTACTCAAGTATGTCAGAGTACGTCACACGCGATTTTGCTATTTGCGACCCGGAAAAGTTTCCAAAGTATTTTATGACAAAGCAGGAATTCGTGGATCTGGTTCGTAATGTACTCGAAATGCGTGACGAGTTTAGAGGGGAGGCTGAGCCTTCCCTGTAGGAGGGGGTACGGTACACTGGGTGTATGTTGAAAGTTACACAAAAGGCGCCAGCCTTTACGCTCCCTGACCAGGACGGCGTTATGCATTCCCTTAAGGACTACGCAGGGCAGTGGATCTTAATTTACTTTTACCCTAAGGACGACACTCCAGGATGCACCAAGGAGGCTTGTGCACTGCGCGACGAGTTCCCTGCGTTTGGAAAGTTGAAGGCTAAAATTTTTGGCGTTTCTGCTGACACAGTGGCGAGCCACAAAAAGTTTGCGAAAAAGTACAAGCTCCCGTTCACGCTTCTCGCTGACCCAGAAAAGGGAATGATTGAGGCGTATGGAGTGTGGGGGAAGAAAAAGTTTATGGGTCGCGAGTACCTTGGTATTTCTCGCTCATCGTACCTCGTAAATCCGGAAAGGAAGATAGAAAAAGTATATGAAAAAGTTAACCCACTCACGCACGCAAACGAAGTCCTTGCCGACCTTGAAGCGGCGCGCGGCTAAGCTCGTCGTGTACCTAAAGAGTGCGTACCCGGTTCCTAAGACGGAGCTTTTGTACAAAACGCCGTTTCAGTTGGTGGTAGCGGTTATGCTCTCTGCGCAGTGCACTGACAAGGTGGTAAATAGGGTAACGCGGGCATTGTTTAAAAAATATAAAGCGCCACAGGACTTTGCGAAGGCGAGACTTGCAACGTTTCAGAAAGAAATTTCTTCCATTACGTTTTTTAGAAATAAGGCAAAGCATATTATTGCAGCTGCACGCGCATATAAAGGTCTTGGGTATGAGGAACTCGTGGAGCTCCCGGGAATAGGGTATAAGACGGCACACGTCATACGCAGCGAGCTTTTAGATACGTACGACGGTATACCAACGGACACACATGTGAGGCGTTTTGCGCGGCGCTTTGGTCTTACAAAACACACAGATCTAAAAAAGATATCGCATGACCTTGAGGCGCTGATTCCCAAAAAGGACTGGAAGTATGTTAATAATGGCCTCGTACTCTATGGTCGCTACATCTGTCCCGCACGTCCTCACGACTGCCGAGCGCACCCGCTTACGCGGCTACTCGAGAAGCGTAAATAAGGGTTCACACTCATTTCGTTCGAGAGGAAGCCGAGAAAAGCTGAAAGCTTTACGCGCATTACAAAAATCAGCGCTGGCGTATTACAAAAGCCACGGTAGGCACTACTTGCCCTGGAGAAAAACGAGTGATCCGTACAAGATACTAGTTTCTGAGATGATGCTACAGCAAACGCAAGTTGATCGCGTTATACCAAAATACGAAGCATTTATTAAAAAATTTCCAACAGCAGAAAAATTAGCACGTGCCGAGCTGTCCGATGTGCTGAAGCTCTGGTCGGGCCTAGGATATAACAGACGTGCAAAGTACCTGTGGGAAGCTGTACGAGGAGGAACTAAAGGGATAGGACCATACACTAAAGCAGCTGTTGCAGTTTTTGCTCACAACGAGCCAGTAGTGATGATCGAAACCAACATACGCACAGTGTACTTACACCACTTATTTCCTCGATCTAAAAAAGTAAACGACTCACAGTTAGTGCCCTATATGGTAATCCCGCGAGGGGTTGCTTCGCGCACGTGGTATGCGGCGCTTATGGACTACGGCTCATACTTAAAACAGTCGGTACCTAATCCATCACGCAGATCAGCGACACACACCACGCAGAAGAAGTTTAAAGGCTCAGACAGGGAAATACGGGGAGCGATAGTACGCGCTCACCTTACAGGGGTACGGGTAAGGGACTTCGACTCCGCGCGCGTTCGAGCGCTACGTGCGCAACTACGAAAAGAGGGGCTTATTTAGAGTCAACAAGAGCGAGAGAAACGGGGATGCCGAGGAGCATCACGAGCCCGAAGACAAAAAAAGTCGCATGGAGTGGGAGTACGAGAAGTGTAAGAGACGCGATTAGTGGGCCAGCAATATTTCCTAAGGGCTTTAAAGTACGAAATGCAGTGATAGTCGCGGCATCGCGCTCTGAGACGTGGCGGAAAAAGTGCACTTCTGTCATAGCCTCCACTCCTGCTGCACCGACACGCGATAGTATAAAGAGTCCTGCCCACCACCAGTACGAGGCACCTGCAAACAGTGGCACGAGGAACATGGAGAGCGCAATCACTACAAAACCTGCGATGAGTATTTCTTTCTCTCCGAGCCATCGGTCCGCAATAAATCCGAACGGATATTCAAACACAATGTACGGGAGCATGGCCAGCGCAAGGAGCGTACCTATTTCGGCCCAACTAAAGCCCTCGTACGAAAAGAGAAGGATGGGGCTGTATATCGACATCCAAGCAAAAAACACTTGGAGCAAAAAATGGGCGAGTGTAATTGCGCGGAGCGACTTATTATTCCTTAGCTGAGCAACGACCGACCCGTCCGCGCCAGTGTGCGGTGGGAGACTCACACGCGGAAATAGCCAGAGCGTAAAAGCTAAAAAGGGGAGTAGCACGAGTGCCGAAGTGACAAACGCGCGGTAGTACTGGTCTCCTTCAACGACGAACGTAAGTGACAGGGCGCCTAAAAGGACCGCAAGATTTGAGAGTATGAGAAAGAGTGTGCGGACACGACCCGTTACTTTTTCTGTCCTTACAGATGCTTCTATCAGCAAGTCTATTCCAATAAAGAGTGCAAAAGTGAGCGTACTCTGTACTGCCACTAACACCGCGGCGGTTACCCAGTGTGAGGCAACAGCAAGGCCTAAGAGTGTTGCCACTTCTGCAAGTACAATGAGGACCAATACGTTTTTGGTTCCAAATGCACGAAAGATGGGCGGAGCAGCGTAGAGGACTAGTGCAGACAGTGCGGACGCAGCCATAAACACGTACCCGACAGTACCTACACCTACGTAGTAGGCGAGAAAGGAAGATAAGACGTAGGCGACTACGTAGTAGTGGTACTGCGCAAGGAAATTTCCAATGTGTAAAATAAATTGGCGCACTGAGGTCAGTATATCGCATACAAAAAATGCCCCAGAATGGGCATTTTTTGTACTAGACGCCGATGAGGACGGGGATCACCATGGGGCGTTTTGCGGTCTTCTGAAAGAGGTAGCGCTCAACGTTTTCAGTGAGAGAGGTTTTTACCATCTCAAGGTCAATGGGATTCATACCGCTTGTCATATCCTCGATAGACTTTTTAACTAAAAGACGAGCCTCGGCGAGCATGCCTTGTGACTCGCGCAGGTACACAAAGCCGCGAGAAATAATGTCCGGTGACTTCTTTAAGGTTCCGGTACGGAGGTTTACGGTGGCAATAATCACGAACATACCGTCCTTGGAAAGCGCCTGCCGATCGCGAATCACTACCTCTTGCATATCACCAATTGAGAAGCCATCCACGATCATAGGTGTACACGGTACTTTTTCCTTATGGATAAAGAGCTCCGTCCCGTTCGTGATGTCGATCACGGTACCGTTATCTGGAATAATTACGCGATCCTTGGGGAACCCAGACGCAATTTGTGCACTTGCGTGATTTCTCAGCATTGAGTGGTATCCGTAGGCGGGCATAAAGAAGTTTGGATTTACTTTCTCTCGCATCCAGACTAGTTCGCCCGTATTTCCGTGTCCGGTCGAGTGCACGTCTGACGAGCGGTAGTGGATGATAGTGAGTCCATGGCGCAATAGGTTGTCCTTTAGTTTTTGGACCTGCATTTCATTACCTGGAATAACCGAAGACGAGAGCACAATAGTGTCGCGCTCATTAAAGGTAATGAACTTGTGCTTCTTGGTCGCAATGCGCATCAAGGCTGCAGCATCTTCTCCTTGCGCGCCCGTACACATAATAACGATCTTGTCAGAAGGGTGGTCCCGCATAGATTCTGCAGGGATGATGGTGCCTTTCTTGAGCTCAAAGAACTTAGCAAGCTGTGCTATTTCGATGTTGTTTTTAACCGAGCGGCCCTCAAGTACGACCTTGCGGCCATTTTTTTCTGCGGCTTGGATGATGCGGATCATGCGCTCAAAGTTTGAGGCGATGAGTCCGACAATTAGGCGTCCCTTAACGTTCGCAATAATGTCTTCGAGTGTTGCAAAGACTTTCTTCTCTGGGATCGAAAAGCCATCACGCTCGGCGTTCGTCGAGTCGGCAATAAACATAATGTTTTTGTCTTTGCCTAGAGTGCCCCACACCCTCTGTTCGCGCTCGACAGGCACTCCTTCTTCGTGCTCAAGTTTCAGGTCTCCAGAAATCACAATGTTACCGTGTTTCGTTACGATAGAGAGTCCCATCGAGTCTGGTATTGAGTGAGTGACTGGAAAGGTTTTTACGGTGAGCGTCTTCCCGTTTTTGGCAGTGAGCATGATGGACGAGCCGATCTCTGTGACATGCATGTCTATCGCTGGCTGATGCGGGAACTCCTCTTGACGCTTTTTGATCATGAGTGAGGTCAGGTACTGCGTATACAAGGGAGGGTTGCCTATACGATCCATCATGAATGGAATACCGCCAATGTGGTCAAGGTGTCCGTGCGTGATAAAGAGCGCAAGGATGCGGTCCTTGTTGTCCTCGAGCCACTTAGTGTTTGGAAGAATGTAGTCAACGCCTGGCGTGTTTGTCTCACGAGTGAACTGAAATCCTGCATCTGAAATAACAATACCCGACGGAGTTTCAATGGCTATCATGTTGCGGCCGACTTCTTCCACGCCGCCCAAAGGGACAATACGGACCATGTCCTCTGT